>DATIYC010000088.1:0-8304 GCA_035517955.1 Candidatus Acidiferrales bacterium
GCGTCTCGGGTGATCGTTTGAAGTTGCTCCCGAGCCTTATCGTAGGAAAGAAGTTCGGACTGAATTTGCTCAATGTCGCTCTTCGATAGCATGCGCGCTCATCATCTACTAGTGAAAGTGCCCAATTAAAATGAAATGGACCGGAGGATGTGCCAGTGTGACATCTACTCATCGAGACCAAGTGTTACCCTCGCGGGTAACATCTAAGAATTGATCCCTTTGACACTTTTCAGAGACGTCTACTCTTTTTTCCGGCTTACCCAGATCACAGCATCGTTCTCGGTGTTGCGTATCTCTAGGATTCTGTGAAAAGGAATTATCGTTTCGTCATTGGCTGCGGGCTCTTGGATTGTGAAGTAGGATTTTCCTAAGGTCACAATCTTAGATGCACGAATTCGCTTTGCGTCATCTGGTGCTCCCCTGTGGCGGTAGGTTATGAGATACTTGTCTGGATCCTCTAGCTTATCCCATCGAAGTCTGTTGAGAATGTTCTTGAGTGGATGCATTCGGGATTCTTCATCAATTTGTATGTGACTAGGTTTTCAAGTACCAAGACCTTATTAATACGCCTGCAACGGAATTTCAGAATCGTGGTTCTACTTGAGTGAATATTACCTTCCCGGCGCCACGACCGTCGGAATCGTCTGCAAAGATGGTGTAGTTCTGGCTGCCGAACGCCGAGTCACATACGGTTACTTCGTCATGAGCAAGACTGGAAAGAAGGTCTTCAAGATCGCTGAAAAAGTCGGTGCAGCTTGCGCAGGCATAGTCGCAGATATGCAAATCCTAACCCGCGAGGTCGGAGCCTACTTGAATATCTACTCCTACGAACGCGAGCAAAGTGTCACAGTGAGAACGGCTGCGAAGCTAATGGGCAGCATGCTCTTTGAACGCCGCTACTTCCCCTACCTTGCGCAAACGATTGTCGGCGGAATAGATGAAACAGGCGCAAAACTCTTCGTCCTAGATCCCTTGGGATCGGTCATTGAGGACAAGTTCACCGCCGTGGGGTCAGGGTCAGAAATAGCCATGGGCCTACTTGAAACAGAATTCAAAGAAGGAATTTCCGTAGAAGATGCAAAGGCATTGGCGAGGAAGGCTGTGAAAGCTGCGTCTTCACGAGATATAGGCAGTGGTAACGGACTCGACATGCTCGTCATAACTAACTCGGGCATCAGCGAAGAGCACGAAGCAGTAATCAAGTAAGAACAATCCGAAAGGTGCCAGCAAAGATTGCTGGCTGGCATATACTGCGGTTTCTGTGGTCGCGCATTAGAAGGAGCACTGAAGACTTGCAGCAAACGCGGAAACACAATGTGCGAAACTTGCTTGGAAGAACATCAGAAGACATGCAGTGCTAACTATAGAACTTAGCACGCCGCATCAGTCTCACTATCAGACTCTCAGTCACTCAGACCTCTAACGTTCCAACTCCACAAGAATCATCATTCGACATAGGTCGGTCAACTGTCAAATCTAGTCCACAGACGGACTGCCAAGTGTACCTCTTATGTTCTTGGATGTCTTCTATGCTCTGGGATGGCACTCAGCTGAACTTGAACCGTCGGATCCTTATGGACTCCGAGAAAGCTCAGAATTGGTTCAAGGGCTCATGAGGCTCGTGATTTCATGAAGTTGGGGGCATTAGAGTTCAAATGAAACTAGAAATATCGGGTTTCGTTCATGCAGCGTTTGATTATTGTGAAAAACACCTTCGATTTCGCGAAGCATTCAATCAATACTCACCTAGGAAAGGCCGAGTACTTCGACCTAGGCGCATTGAAAGAAACCGGCGTCGAATTGGAAAGACTCCCATTCTCGATTAGGGTTCTCCTCGAGAATGTGCTTCGGTCGTCCTATCACGTTCAGGGCGCGAAGGAGGCGGTGCGTAGGATTTCGGAATGGCCGAAAAGCATAGGTGAAGAGTTACCGTTTATGCCGTATCGAGTCCTGCTGCAAGACTACACAGGTGTACCCCTCATTGTAGACCTTGCTGCGATGCGAAACGCGTTCGCAAGACGAGGCCTCAACCCGAAAATAGTCAACTCCAAAATTCCAGTCGATCTTGTTATAGACCATTCGGTTCAGGTTGATCGTTGGAGTATACCCAACGCTCTTTTCTTGAATTTGGAGAAGGAGTATGAGAGAAATTCTGAGCGTTATTCGTTATTGAAGTGGGCGCAATCATCGTTCAGTGGCATGAGAGTATTCCCGCCCGGAAAGGGAATCTGCCACCAGGTCAACTTGGAGTATTTGGCGGAAGTAGTGTCTCTTCATGAGACCAATGGCGTGTTAACCGCGTTCCCGGATACGTTAGTTGGAACCGACTCACACACAACTATGGTGAACGGTCTAGGGGTCTTGGGTTGGGGAGTTGGAGGAATCGAAGCTGAAGCGGTGATGCTCGGCGAACCATACTACATGCCCATACCCAAAGTCATTGGAGTCGAACTTACGGGAAAGCTTCAGGAGGGAGCAACACCTACCGACCTTGTTCTGACCGTTACAGAGGCCTTACGAAAGGAGAACCCGGTGGGCGCGTTCGTAGAATACTTTGGGGACGCATACTGCGAATTGAGCGTCCCAGATCGCGCGACTCTAGGCAACATGTCACCAGAGTACGGCGCAACCGTAGGATTCTCACCTGTGAATAAGCAGACGATCGCGTACCTAACGGGAACTGGAAGGGAAAGCGAGCACGCAAAATTTGTCGAAGAGTATTGCAAGCTACAGAAACTCTTTCTGGACGAAAGCCAACCTCGCCCCACTTATTCGAAAGTTATCAGAATCGATCTAAGTAAAATCGAACCCTGCATCGCGGGCCCACGTAACCCAGACGAAAGAGTACCACTCAAATCAGCTCCAACCCTAATCGCCAACGTCATTGAGCAATACAAGAAAATCGGCACCACGCCGCCTACACCTGGAAAAATCGCCGACGACGGTTACCAGCTAAGTGTCGTCCACAACATTCCCACTGGAAACGGGATACCCCATTCAAATCAACTTAGTGACGGTTCGATTGTGATTGCCGCGATAACGAGCTGCACGAACACGTCGAACCCAATAGTCATGGTTGGAGCTGGATTGGTTGCGAGGAAAGCGATCGCATTGGGATTAAGCCCAAAGCAGTACGTCAAGAGAAGTCTCGCGCCGGGTTCGAAGGTTGTGAGGGATTATCTGGAGAAGGCTGGATTGCTTCGAGACCTTGAAGCCCTAGGCTTCATGATAGTAGGCTATGGTTGCACCACTTGTATCGGAAACAGTGGCCCACTCGATCCCGAAATTGAGAGACAGATTAGGGATGGAAACCTGTATGCGGTTGCAGTACTGAGTGGAAATCGGAATTTTGATGGACGTATTCACCCCCTCGCCAAGGCATCGTTTCTTATGTCACCGATGTTGGTTGTGGCTTACTCGCTGGTGGGACAGATTGACTTCGACTTCTACAAACAACCCATCGGAAAAAGAAAGAATGGTCATGACATATTCTTGAAGGACATTTGGCCGTCGATAGGAGAAATTCATGAGACGATCTCCAGTTCACTCTCGCCCGAATTCTACAAACAGGTTTACGGGACAGCCCTTGAAGGCGACGAAAAATGGAAAACACTCGGCGCACCTGGCGGCGACGCATATGCATGGGATCAAGACTCAACCTACATTCGCGAACCCCCCTGGTTCATGAATGATCATGAGAAGGTCGGTGATTTTGCAGACGCACGCGTACTTGCGGTTTTCGAGGACAAGGTTACAACAGACCACATATCCCCTGCCGGAACCATACCATCGGACAGCCCTGCAGGCCGATATTTGGACGAGCATCATGTTCCGAAAACATCATTCAGCACTTACGGCAGTAGACGTGGAAATCACGAAGTTATGGTCCGTGGTGGCTTTGCGAACATACGCCTCAAGAACATCCTCGCAAAGGGCAAGGAAGGTGGGTGGACCGTACACCAACCCTCCGGGGAGTTGATGACGATTTATGACGCGGCAACACGCTACCATACGGAACATACGCCTCTGCTAATCTTGGCTGGAAAGCAGTATGGAGCTGGAAGTTCTAGGGATTGGGCTGCCAAGGCTGTGAAACTTCTTGGGGTAAGAGCGGTGATCGCTGAGAGCTTCGAAAGGATCCATCGCAGCAACCTCGTAGCGATGGGAGTCCTCCCACTAGAGTTCAAACAGAGCGAAAGTTGGAAGACACTGATGCTTCAAGGCGATGAGAGTTATGAGGTGAAAGGCATCGACAGAATAAACAGCCCCAAACAACGGCTGACGGTTATGGCGAAATCAAGAAACAACGAAAAAACTTTCGAGGTAACTGCCAGGGTGGATAACGAAGTTGAGATTGAATACTACCGAGATGGAGGAGTGCTTCCATATGTTTTTGAAAAGCTCGCACCATCCTGAACTCCACCCGAAAAATTAGCTTGGTCACGAAAGATACTTGATATGTCTCAAGGCTAGACAGACGAGCGTCGTTGACGGTTTAGAGTCTCTTCGAGGAGTATTGCCGGAATTGGCCGGCAGCCACAATATTTGTGGTGTGCAAGGTGCCATTTGAGTCGTTGCGCTGTTGTTGGCTTCTTAGGCATTGGATGTTTGGCGTGCCAAGCTTTGTTGATTCGCATCTGACCCCCAATGCAGAACAATATTGATTGATGCCGGATTTTTGTGGTTCTAGGTTTTCAAGCCAACGCCGTATACGCTTATCTTCCCGGGTTGATGTAGGTCTCCTTGGATTTCGAATTTTGTATCAGTTATCATCTCTGCCACCTTAATGTTCGTCATTGTGTGCAGCGTGATTTCGGAAATCTGTATCTCTGATCGGCCCTGAGCGACGGCCATGTACGGAATCAACATGTCGCCCATGTGACTGTCGATTGGGGCTTGAGACGATAATTCGATGATTAATTTGTTAGCAGCCTCTTGTCCAACTTTTTCAGCAGGTTTTCCTCTTTCGCCTATGCTGTCAGCTCCAATTACGAGCCCGTTGTCGAACTTGGCGGCTAAAGTAATGCCGCTTCCGGGCGCTAGGTGTGGATCCTGATGCGCGGGATACGTTTCGGTTGCGATCGTTACGTTGCTGAAGCCGTTGATACGAAGTTTCTCGCTTGCAGCTTTCGTTTGTCGTTCGGCTACGTGGCTGGGAAGCTTAACGCAGTGGCTAATTCCTTCAACCTTCAACAATCTTCCCTTCTCAAGAAAACGAATTCCTTGTAGGATTCTGGGCGGTTCTATGGTTACAGATACGCGGCCTCCCCCCTTCGGATAATGCCCTCGACGTTCGACATCGATTGAGATTTGGTTGTATGCCATGACTTGAAGGATTGGGAATTGGACGAGGCGAAGATAGTCGATGGTTGGACTCCACTTGACATCAGTCCCGCCCGTGATCTCAAATTCTAATTGACTCGGAGCGAAGGCTGCAGCGGGTAGAAGAGCTTGGAGGATTAGAGGAATACTGCCTGCTGTTCCAACCTCAAAACTGAAATGGCCTGAGGCTCTGCCACGCGGGAGGAATACAAGCTCACGTGACCCTTGAGCTAGGCCTGGAGTTTCAGCGTCGCTGATTGCGCTAACGGCTTTCACCGCAACAACGTGTTGGGCTTGTAACCCGGGGTTTGGACGTTTTTCACGAATCTTGGTGATGCGAATAGCTTTACCGGTGAGGGCGGCGAGGGCGATAGTGGTGCGAACTATCTGTCCCCCGCCCTCTAGCAAGTCCCCTGCTACTTCTATCACTGGGTATCCAGCCGCGGCTCAACTCTTGACCTACCAGTATGGTTTAGTGTTGTGGCGTGATTTCGTGAGAAGAGGAGAGTGAACCCCAGCCTAGGCGAGGCGGGGATTCTTGTTCCTTTATGGGAAGGGTCTGGTGATGCGTTTCAGCAGGAGTGCTGTTTTGGCGTAGTTCGTGATTGGTAGTTGTATGTAGGCTAAGGCTCTAGTTCCGAGTATGCTCGTTAGACTGAGGGTTGAGAGGACTATACTGGATGTTCCGACTGCTAGCATGTTCGGCGACCTAGTGATGTAGGCCATGGCGCAAATCACAATGCTAGTAGTGAACCAGGCTATTGTGGGGCTCAAGGTGAGCTTGTTTAGAGTGAAGCGACTGCGGCGAATTACCCGGGTTGTAATGTAGGCGATGGGAGCTACGTAGGCTAGACCGATTAGTGCTGCGGCCACTATCCCCGCCATGATCGCGCCCGCCTCGGCGTTGAACGGTGCGGTGAGGGCGTAGGTGTAGTATGAGGCGTATAGTATGCCGATTAGTGGGACAACTGCGACTTGCACGGCCTTGTATGCCCATGGGTTTGTTGCAGTCGAGTATGCGACTGATGGAGCCCAGCTGTAGTACCAAGCGTTGAACGTGGCCATGAAGGCGCTACCTGCGGTTGTGTTTTGGATCTTGTCGCGGAAGGTGCGTAGGAATTCTGCGTAGGGTTGGAGGCGGTTGCCGTTCGTGACGTACGAGACTGGGCAAGAGGTACCGCTGATGCCCTTCTGGGTTACTAGGTTAGTGTATGTTGAAGCGGTTGTTGTAGTGGTTGGTACGGTGAAAATGCTTGTGCCCTGGCTGATTTGCGTGAAAGTGTAGACTGTTGAGTATGATGTTGTCGTTATGGTTGTCGAAATCGTACTCGTCCAACTAAAGAACGTCGAAGTCGTCGTTGCAGTGGTGGATGTAGTTGAACTTGAGATCGAGGTTGAGAACGTTGAGCTCGTTGCTGTGTTTGTGATCGTAGAGGTTCCGGAGTATGAGTAACTGGTCGAGGAACTCAAGGGAGGCGTGGAAACACATCCGTTGATTCCGCAAGTGGTGGCCGCTAATGCGACGTTTGATGGAGAATTTGTGGCCATCGCTGCACCTAGAACTCCAACTGCTAGCACTAGCATTACTGCAAGGTCCCTAGTTTGCAACTTCAAGTAAACAACCTCCTCAACAGCATGGGTACAAGTAACAATAACGCCGCCAGTAAACCAGTGCTGTCAACACCCGCTGCTGCATTCATTGGTTGAGGTTTAACGACGAAGCCGCATGGCAACGGTCCGCACCCGACAGTTGTGAACTGTGTTGTCGTTGAAAGGGTCACCGTGGTCTGGGTTTGCGTGGTTGAGGTTGACTGAACCTGTGTTGTTGTGGTCTGCCCAGAGACCGTGCTTGCCGTATAGTGAGTGTACGTTGTGAACAGTATACCAGTAGTGCTAACTGTGGTACTTGAGTACGAGAAAGAAGTTGCAATGGACGTAGTCGTCGTCGACACTGACGTAGTAGTTGTGTCTGTTGTTGATGTTGTGCTGAAAGTGGTTACCGTAGTTGCTAAGGTGACACCTAGGAAGTTCGATGCAAAGTCGAGCCCATCGCCCGCGGGGCACACGTTGAGTGTTGGGGCGACAGAGCAGGCCCTTACCGAGATCAGGTAGTAACCACCGGGGGCAGTATTGGACACGGTGAATGCTCCGGAAACGTATCCGCCGGAGATTATGCAAGTTGGGTTAGATGCGGTTGGGGTGCCGAAGAGGCCTGGGTTGCCAACTGCGCTTATGGTGCAGTATGTGTCATTCGGGTTGAAACCGAAACCCGCCACACCAACCGCCTGCCCTTGCGACACTGTTGCCGGATTCAGGACGACTAGTGCGGAGGGAGTTCCCACCGTAAAGACTCCTGCCGCAACCTTTCCAGTATTATCAGTGACATAGATTGCATAGGTGCCTGGCGTTGTACCCGTTGGAACCACCACTGAGCCCGAAACTTGCCCTGTGTTAGCGGACATGTAACAACCTGCTTTCGAACCCGATGGGAATGGGGGCACGATGGTTGCGTTACAAGTTGTCGCGGCTGAGCTGAAGCCTGAGCCGGTAAACGTGAATACGGTGTGAATCGTTCCAGATGTAGGGGTCACTATAACATCAGCGGTTACGTTGAACGCAGCGTATGAAGTGAAATCCTGCGCAGGCGACCCCATTACCCTAAGGGTCCAATTAATGTTAGTTGTCGCATATGGGCTGACAACGAAGCTTCCCGTAGCAATTCCTGGTGTTGAGATTGAGCAGGTCGGGGATGTGAGGAGATTACCGTCAGGGATAGCGGTGTGAAGTTCATAGTTGTAGGAGTTGAGAGTGCAACTTGTGTCTGAAGGTGAGAGACCGCTACCGATGAAGGTGACTGTAGACTCTTCCGTAGAGTTGGTTGCAGACAAAACTAGCGTGGACCCAGAAGACTTGACAGTCAATACTGCCTGCGCAAAATCGCCGACGCTCGGGGCACAACCGTTGTTGCCCGCGCACGCAGTA
>DATIYC010000089.1:0-3920 GCA_035517955.1 Candidatus Acidiferrales bacterium
TGTGAGGGAAACCTTCGCGGTTCAAGAATACCAACGTGAGTGACCAATTCGCGGGAACGTAGATTACCATTTTACCGAACCGAGTATTGTTGTAGTTGTATGGCAACATAGGGTTAGCATCTGCGACGAGCGTTACAAACACGGTCTTGTTTGTCGTGCTATACGGCAACTCGTGGTGCTGCACCGGCGTGAGAATGATTTGAGTTGTATTCGTGAAGGTTGCCTCCGAGTTTGGAAAGAGTCCGCTCGACGCGAGAAGGATGGATAAGGGGCGCATCCCCATCACAACTATGGCGATCAGGATTATGGCGAGTATAGTTCTTTGAGTCGGCAGTATGCCCAGTTGAAACCAAGGAAGTTTGCGTGGAAGCAGGCCTAATAGCGCTATGATGGCGTGCAAAGTAAACAGAGTCGGAACGGCGAATGGGAGAGGATTGCCGTTTAGTCCGAGGAAGAGGTACTCAAACGCTTGCAGTTGGGTCACCTGCGGATAGTTCGAGGGAAGTTGTAACCCAAGCACGACGTCCCACAGGACAGCAGCGACGACAACAACGGACCAAAAAGCACAGACACGAGTGACCTTTTCCTCCCACTGCCCCAAGGCGGACGTCAGTAGGGTCTGCATTCCAAGCAACCCATCAACCACTGTCAAAACGAGAACAAATTCCCAATGGAAATTCGGAGTAATTCGGAGTGGAGCATCATACGAAAGCAGGAATATCCCTACAAGGGTCGTTACCAGTAATGAAACGCCAATCACGAGACCCTTGAAGGAAATCATTTGCTATCGCGCCTCCGCTAACTGCTTCAGGTGAAGGAAAGAATACTAAGTTAGCCTTATGGGCACAACTTTCCTAGTCGTCAAATTCCGCTAGAAGATGTAGGGTAGGAGTCTCCACCGTACTATTCTTGAATACTCCAAGTAAGACGCGTCCTTTCGAAGTAATTGTTCCTCCGCTCGCATTCTGAGCAGCAGGAATAGAATTGATGCGGCCAGGACGAGGAGATTATAGAGTGAGTAATTGCCAAAGAAGAAGCCAATTTCGGTCAGGATGTAGCCTGAATACATTGGGTGTCTAACGAGTCTGTAAGCTCCCTTCATTTTGACGCCCCGGTTTTCGGGTCCAAGACCGAAACTCTTGTTCAAGGATAAGAATCCGCATAGCACCAGCAGGGATCCAGTGACCTCCAAGAACTCGGCGGGGATGTCAGCAATGCTCGAGGCAGCCGTGAACAGTAAGGGTGAACCAAGACCGAGAAGTGTGTAGACATAGTCAGACAGTCGCTTTGAATATGCTACCTGCTCTTTTCTGATCAGCAGCAGAATGATCGACATGATCAGGTAAAGTGTGAATACTCCTTGGCGCACTATGAAATAGATTGCTCCTGAGGAGTTTAGTAGGTTTCGCGCATACCCGAAAAGAAGATAGGCGGCAAGCAAGAGGAATATTGTATCCGTTATGAGCGGAAGAATTCGATACGGCTCAGCTCTTTTTGCTTCTACCTTAACATTCAACTGGAATCTCTCACAATAACTTTCGCCAGGCTTTGAGAACGTCCAGCATCGCTTCGCAACCGCGTTCTTCAAAGAACTTCCACGCCGTCGCGTCATCAACGATTTGTCGCTGCAAGTCCTTGGTGAGAGCGGCTTGGTAGGTTGAGAGTATTACGGCGTCGGCATATTCTGACGCCACAGCCAGCGCGGAAACAATGTTCTTCACAGGGGCTCTGGGGTGTCCAGCGTAGAGTTCGATGAAGTAAGGTTTCGTAATTCTTCTCCTGAAGCAGTTCGCGATTATGTCTAGCCAGTATACGATCGAGTAATCCATGTAGAGCGGGGTGGAGATGAAATCAACATACTTTGTGATCTCAGCGAGGTCTAAACCGAATCTTTCCTTTCCACAACACGGGTCTGGTTCTAGCGTCAGACCTAGAGCGCAATCCAAATTCCTTCGAGCGTCGTGTATGAATGAGGTTATCTGATTAGCACGCCACTGAGTGAACTCTTGGCATGATTTCTTCCAGCTCTCGACGCAAATGTCGCAGTCACAGTAGCCTTCGCGAGGAAAGCATACGCTGTCTAGTCGGATGCCTGCAACGTCTTGCTTTTCGATTTTCTGGATAACTTGGATGCAATAGTCTCGATATCCTGTTCTGCTGGGACAGATCCAGTCCCAGAGGAAGCGGCGCGGCGTCCCCCTAACGGCGCGTTCTCCCTTACGAGTTGCTACGAGGCCAGGCTTTTGTCTTGACGACGTTCCATGCCTTCGGAAGGGCTGGCAGGATTCGCCCACTGGATGGCTTGGCCTCGAAGAACGTATAGTCGAAGCCGGGAAGTACCTCCGGCTCGTCAAGTAAAACGCCAACCTTCAACCGAACACACAATGTTCAGTAAAGAGAATCGCAATTAAATTTCCTTATTGCACTCTCATCAGGGGGCACTTGTCCTGGCTAAGATATACACACGAACTGGCGACAAGGGGGAGACAGGCTTGGTCGGGGGTGCACGTGTCCAGAAGGATTCCTTCCGCGTCACTGCTTACGGAAGTGTTGACGAAGTCAACTCAGTTTTGGGCATAGCCAGATCAAACCTGAAAGATAACGAGCTCGACGTTCTCCTTGCTCGGTTACAATCCGACTTATTCATCGTCGGCGCAGATCTGGCCTCGGTCTCCGGCCAAGAACAACGCAACCTGCCACAGATCACGAAGGAAAAAATATTGGAGTTGGAAAGGATGATAGACAAGTACGAGACCGAGCTCTCCCCACTCAAATCGTTCATTCTTCCCGGCGGTGGCGTCGTTGGCTCAATTCTACACAATGCACGCACGGTGGCGAGGCGGGCGGAGAGGCACATAGTTACGTTAAGCAAGGCTGAGAGAATAAACGAGCAGATGATTCCATACATGAATCGCCTCTCTGACCTGCTATTTGTATTGGCACGTGTGGCAAACCATAGAGAACATAAGAGCGATGTGGAATGGCACGCTAAGCAATAACCTCAAGAGCTATGGCTCCATGGTTCGAACAAGAAAACTGTGAGAAAGCAATGCCTAAAAACGCGATCACAACCACCGGATTGACCAAGGTCTTCGGGCATTTCACAGCGGTGGACGCTCTAAACGTTGGTGTCGGGAAAGGCGAATTATTCGGCCTTCTCGGCCCAAACGGCGCGGGAAAAACAACTACAGTGCGAATGCTCTGCACACTAATCGAACCAACGATAGGAACGGCCAGCATTGTAGGCTACGATATTCGTGAACAGGCTGCCAATGTTAGACGTCAGATCGGAGTCGTGTCAGATGGTGTGTCGCTTTACAAAGATCTTACGATTGAGGAAAACCTGAAACTGTTCAGCACACTTTACGATATTCCTCGCCAGAAGGCCGACGCGAGAATACAAGAACTCATGGAGCTATTTGCTTTCAGAGAGAAATCCAGACGTCTCGTCAGCGCCCTCTCGACTGGGTGGCAGAAGAAAGCAATGATTTGTGCAGCGTTGCTTCACAGCCCACAAGTTTTGTTCTTGGACGAGGTCACATCAGGCCTAGACCCCCAATCAGCCATCGCCCTACAGGATTTCACGAAGAACCTTTGCGAGCAGGGCGTGACTGTAATCTGGACTACTCACTACATGGGTGAGCCTGAGAAGATCTGTGACCGAGTCGGAATAATGTTTGCAGGTCGACTGGTGCAAGTAGGGACTCCGGATGAGTTGAAACACAGTGTGAGCGAGCTTTCAGTCGTCGAGGTTGAAACTCCAAGCCTGAGCCAAGATCAACTCAACAAGATAAGGCTCAAACTCAAGTTGATGAAACACGTGTGCAACGTGAAATACGTGAATTCTAAGCTTCAAGTAAGTTGCGAAAGAAATGACACGCTTGCTGAAGAGGTTGCCAGTACCCTGCTTGAGGTTGGAG
>DATIYC010000090.1:0-9612 GCA_035517955.1 Candidatus Acidiferrales bacterium
ATTTTTCGAAAACGTTTGGCCTTTCAGGAAACCCAATCATAGAGAATGCTCGATTCAAGATATTCGTAAAATCCGATGCGGATACCGCGGTGCTTGAACGGCTTTCGAAGTTGTCTGAAGAGCGTTGCCCAGGGTTGTTCAGCTTAACGAACAAGATCGCCGTGCAAACTGAACTTCATAAGGAGTGATTCTGTGATACAATGTGTTTCTCAGTGCACGTTCGACTTAAGTGCGATGTTGTCAGCCAGATGGAGGAGATATTAGGAAATGGGATGTGACCTTGAACGCCTGAGCCCAGAGAAACCATCAGTCGCATTCGTACTATCGCTCATCGGGGGCGTTACCCTTCTTCTGGGTGGAGGAATGATTTCTATGATGGGGTCGTACGGTTTTGGCGGAATGATGAACGGATATTGGGTTATGGCGGGACGATGCGTGGCTATGCGTACGGGTATGAACCGTGGTACGGAATGATGGGTGGGTACAGGTTTGGGCTACTTGCAATTGCAGGTGCATTATTTGGCGTCGTGGTCATTGTCGGTTCGCTAATGCTCTATAGCCACCCTGCTGATCACTCTAAATGGGGCATAATCATCGTGATCTTCTCAGCACTAAGCGTGCTAGAAACTGCGATGGGTGGGTTACTCGGTCTGATTTTGGGAGTACTTGGCGGAATCTTCGCGTTAACCTGGAAACCGCCAACCATGCTCAAGAGTTAGGCGACACAGGAATACTAAACGGTGTGATTCCTAATATTCAACGTGGCCCAACGATTCAAAATGCCATCGTGTGACTCCTTAATCTCAAACCCATTCAAGATTTGATCCCACTCTCGTTTTGGTACCGCTCTAGGATCGTTCCTTCGAGAGAGTTTTGCTACGCTTAGGTAACACAATCCATTCGGTTTCAGGATCCGCTTAATCTCAGCGATTGCGCCCATATGATCCTTCATGCAACACAGTAGACCGTTAGCAAATGCGAAGTCAATTGCACCGTCTGGAATGAACTTTAGATCTGCTGCGGAAGTTGTCTGTGACTTGATCGTATTGTGAAAGTTTCGCTTGTCGACTTTAGCCCTAAGAGCTTTAATGACGTTTGGGTCCGCGTCTGCAGCGTAGACTTTCCCGCGTGCTCCTACCGCCTCAGCCATGGCCATAGTAAAGTAACCTGGTCCACACCCAATATCTGCGGTTACCGCCCCGTCCGAAACATATTTTGAGATTTTCTTTTCAGGTGGGGCGATAAGTCGCCGGATAAAATTGTCCATTATGAAGACAGGAAGATACCTGTCCTTTGGCTGGCAGCAGGAACAACCCATCATCGGCACGTGATCTCTTGTCGCGGCTGGTCTTTAATTAATTGGAACACCTGTATGTTCAACTCACCGATCGGTCGAAGGCTTGGGCTTTGAGTGCCGACGTTTCGTGAAGAGGTAGTGTCATGTGTACGATTTGATTGTTGTAGGCGCAGGGCCTGCGGGATCCACTGCCGCGAGGACTGCTGCAAAACTAGGTTTGAAGACGCTGCTCTTGGAAAAGGAACGTATGCCGCGCAACAAGCTCTGTGGCGGCGGTGTGACGCCCAAGGTGTTGAAGCTGTTCGATTTCAAATTAGATGACACCCTTATCGAGTGTACTCCTCGATCGACGAGAATTCATGTTGGCGGTAACTGCTTCAACTTTCAAACCCAAACTCCGCTCGTTTACATGACGTCTAGGTTCAAGTTTGACAAGTTTCTGGCAGAGAAGGCCGTGGAGGCGGGAGTCGAGATGAAGGAGGAAACTCCTGTCCTTCGAGTTGAAAGAGGCGAGTCAAGTTGCCAAGTCATAACAAAAGGCGGCTCGATCAGTTCACGGATGGTTATCGGCGCAGATGGAATGGGAAGCCCAACGGCCAGAACGGCTGGGTTGTATAAGACTTGGAACTCCCAACAGGTTGCGTACGCTATTGAGAGCGAAGTGCCGATAGGAGAAAGAGCGGTACTGGATTTCATCGGAGAGGAGGAATACTTTGACGTCTACTTCGGAGTGTCGTCGGCAGGATACGGATGGATCTTCCCCAAAGACGATCACCTAACAGTCGGAGTTGGTTGCAGGCTCAGCAAACTACAGGACGCGCAAACATTATTCAGTGATTTCGTTCGCGGGTTACCTGAGTTGGATGGGTACGACATACCGAAACCCCAAGCGCATCTAATTCCATTAGGAGGTGCAGCAAAAGTTCCCACCTCCTCCAGCAGAGTTCTACTGGCAGGTGATTGCGCGGGATTCGCCGAGCCGCTACTTGGGGAGGGCATTTACTTTGCTGTATGCGGCGCACAGATAGCCGCACAGGTTGCTGCAGAGGCATGCAGGAAGGAGAGGTTTGACGCCAACTTCCTCAAATCATACGAGAAACAGTGGAGGAAAACTTTCGGAATCGATTTTGACGTTGCCTACAACGTCGCCTGCTTCAGCTACCTAGAACAATACGATATGGATCGAGTCGCCCGCTTCTTCTTCTCGAATAGGAGAATGCAGGAGTGCATGGTTGGATTGTTAGAGGGGACAATGCGGTTTAGAAACGTTCGGGCAAAGATCGCCTGGCCATACCTGAAATACTCCCTAGCCAAACTCGGCCTGCCAATAAACTCCTAAACCATACTCTCAAAGCCTTGATTCAAACAATCCAGAAGTGAACGGAAAATGGAAGCGAACTTCAACCCTCAAGAGTTCTACAGTAGGCAGAGAATCCTCTCGGAGTTAGGCGCAAAGGGGCAGGAGAAACTCAGAGACTCCAAAGTCACTGTCATAGGACTCGGGGGTTTGGGAAGCGTCTCCGCCCTCTACTTAGCACTCGCAGGCGTAGGAACGCTCACACTCGTAGACTTAGATACCGTAGAACTCAACAATCTGCACAGGCAAGTTCTCTACTCCATGTCCGATCTCAGGTACCCAAAAGTTGAGGCTGCTCAGCGGCGTATTAAACAAATCAACCCTGAAGTAAGCGTAAATGCGATTCCTGAGAATTTGACGGCCGAGAACGTCGATTCGATTCTAGCTGGGGCGGATTGTGTTGTTGATGGTTTGGATAATATGCAGACGCGTTACCTGATCAACAGGCAGTGTGTTGAGAAGAGGATGCCGTTGGTTTTTGGTGGCGCGATTGGGTTGGAGGGAAACGTTGCGGTCTTCAAAAGCCCTGAAACCCCTTGCCTCGAATGCATTCTGCCGGGGCTTGACGACACTAGTCTTCCCACTTGTGATACTAGGGGGGTTCTTGGCGCGACTACTGGAATTGTTGGCGCAATTCAGGCAATGGAAGCGGTTAAGGTTTTAGCGGGTATCGAGCCCGAATCAAAGGGCAAACTGATGGTCTTCGACTTCGCACAGTCAGAATTCAGAACCATCAATCTCAAGGTGAGACCTGATTGTAACGTTTGCCAAATTAAGAAGGCGATCCTCCCACAGTACCCAACGAAATTGGCTTGGTTGTGCGGTTCGAATACGGCCAACGTAAATCCGGAAAAACCACAAACACTTGACCTGCGTGCGTTGAGCGAGTCTATAGACCGGAAGCACCGGGTTCTGCTAACTACCCCGATGGTTTTAGTTTTTGATTACGAAGGGCACGAAGTGAGTCTGTTCAGCAAGGGCCGAATGCTTATCAAAAACGTGAGCAACGAGGATCAAGCTTTGCAGGTCTATCACGGAATTCTCAACGTGCTAAGTAAGAGGCTTGACCAAGATTGACTGAACAAGTTTCGCAAACAGCTCCTTCACTCAGGCTTGAAGGACGAGCCGTTTTTCTGATCTCAGGCGGCATCGATTCTCCCGTGGCAGCCTGGCTTTTGATGAGGAAAGGGGTGGAGCCGGTTTTCGCGTATTTCGATAACTACCCCTTGTGCGACCAGGCTGCCGAAAGCATAGCCTTAGACACGATACGCCGAGTCTGTGAAGAATGCAAAGTCAAAGATGCGCGGGTGTACCTTATCTCTCATGCCCCAGATTTGCAAGATATATTGTCGAAATGTCCTACCCGATATGCTTGCATTCTATCCAGACGCATAATGTTCCGAGTTGCTGAACAAATTGCAATACAGGAGCGTTGCCAAGCCATCGTTACCGGTGACGCGATTGGACAAAAGGCTAGCCAAACGCTACAGAACATAGTCGCCGCAGACTGCATCCTAGAGCGAACTCATGTCCTCCGCCCGCTGGTGGGGATGAACAAGTTGCAGATCGAACGCTATGCAAGGAAGATTGGCACATACCCGATATCTATCCGACCCGGAGTGGCGACCTGCGGGGTTCCAACAGACAACCCAAGCACGCAGGCTAGACGCGACCGCTTGAACGAAGTCGAAACAGCTCTAGACTTGGAGAAAATGGTGAAAAGGGATCTCGAAAACGCTAGAATCCTCACGATCCATTAGCTGAGTCGGATTCAATTAAGCGCATAACATCCATGGCGGCACGGTGAGCCTCAGATTCGGACGAGGCTCTACGTACAACCATTCGGCCGTCTCTTCTCAACGTAATCTCTTGCCCCGCTTCATTCTTGAGAACAACGAATTGAGGGGTCCACATGAGGGCCTCGTACTTGGTGAGCAGGCGGTTTTTCAACCTTGCAAAGTCGAGCTTAAGAGAGGTTTTGGGAATGGCCTCTATCGAGAGATGGTCCGAGCAAAGTTTGAAGAACAGTTGGTCTTGTACTTCGCCCGTAGCCTTCCCCTCGCTTAATTCGGAATCTCTACACGTGCCTATTAGAGCTAAGCGGGCTCAGATGCCAAGCAGCAGCCAAATCGGCGTGATTCGACAACTATATTTCAGGTTCGAACATGGCCTAAAGCAACTTCATGTGGAGCGGAGCAAAACTGTTCGCAACAGCTCAGAGATGTATCCGGTGCGGGTCCGTTTACGCGCCTAACGATCCCACTCTTGTCTGTAACAGCTGCGGTAGCCCGTTGGACATCGAGTACAACCTCGACAAAATCCGAGAAAGAACTAGAGAGTCGCTTAACGATCGGACTCGTTCATTATGGCGCTTCAAAGAGTTCCTTCCTATCACAAAGACTGAGTCCATAGTATCATTGCAAGAAGGGATGACGCCGGTAAACGCAGCTGCACGTTACGGGGAAACGATCGGAGTCAAACAACTCTTCCTAAAACTAGACTACCTAAACCCAACTGGGTCATTCAAAGATAGAGGCAATTCCGTGAACGTGTCAAGGCTAAGAGAGCTAAATGTAACCTCAGTTATCGAAGACTCTTCCGGCAATGCTGGTTCCTCTCTAGCCGCCTATTGCGCGAACGCAGCTATCCACTGCACACTGTACGTGCCGGAGTACACAGTACAGGAGAAGCTTGTCCAGGCGCAAATCTACGGCGCTGAGATCGTGAGGATTCCGGGGTCAAGAACGGATGTCGCCAGGGCTGCCGAGAAAGCTTGGAAGACTTCAGGAAAATACTATGCATCACACAATTTGAGTCCCTTCTTTTTTGAAGGTATGAAGACGGTAGCTTACGAAATAGCTAGCGACCTGAGCTGGAATGTCCCCGATCATGTTGTCTTTCCAGTTGGAGGCGGAGGGCTCATGGCTGGAACTTGGAAGGGATTCAAAGAGTTAGTCGCGTTAGGGTGGGTGTCCAAGCTGCCGAAGTTTCACTGCGTTCAGTCAGACGCGTGCATGCCCATAGTTGAAGCCTACGACAAAAAGCTCGAAGCAATCACACCTTTTGCGGAAAAGGAGACCATAGCAGGCGGAATAAGAATATCAAACCCCGCCAGGGGATCACAGGTGCTTCAAGCGGTCAGGGCCAGCCACGGGGTGGCGTTATCCGTATCGGATGGCACCATTTTGAGGCAACAAAGACTTCTGGCAAGAACAGAGGGCATTTTCGCCGAACCAACTTCCTGTGCAGCATTAGCTGGTCTTGAAAAACTTCGAGAGATGGGGGAAGTGGGCAGTGATGAAACAGTAGTCGTTCCACTAACTGGATTCGGTCTTAAGGACACTAAGAGCGCTGCGATTGAGGTCCATTGAGTCCGCCTAAGCCCATGCCGCATTTTATCCTAACGAATCTCTCAATCCTCTCTGAAGATTAGCCCACTGGTTGCTTGTCCCACACGGTTCTGGTGCGAACGCTAATCTTGAAACGGTTCTACATCAATGTGCTATTGCCGGTTTGAGTGTCCATGCTTGCAAGCAGGCTTGCTCGAAGATTTTCGGCGCCTTGAAACCTTGCGGCAGTACAGGCCATTTGCAGTATTTGTCGAAATGGGCCTTGCTGAGGTAGCGGAGTTGAGGACGGATACCGTGCGTTAGGCTCAGTCTTTTTGGAAGCACGCGTCGGTGAATGGACAATAAGAGTTTGCACGCTGTTGGGAGGAAGTCATTGGGGCTAAGCTCAGAGTCTGCAACTCGTATGCGTGAAGGAATTGAGTTCTCAGCGTCAAGTTGAATTGAAACCGTCTTCGTGGCCTCGAGGAAATCTCCTGCCTCGAACTTCTTTGCACCTCTACTTCTCGTGAATTCAAGAGGCCCTAACGGCTCCTTCACTTCGATTCGGTCAGGCAATAAACCCTCGTCGAAATACTTGGATAGAGCTACCGTGACCGCGAAGAATATTTGCGATGGGGAGAGATAACCGTCCTTAGTCAGAATGTGGCTTGCTGAAGATAGAAAATGCTTCGCAACCTGCTGGAGTTCGTTCTTCGTGATTACTATTTTCGTCGGTTGCTTGTATATTTCAACTGCATCTAAAGCGGTAATCCATTGAACATTTTCGAAAGATGAGATGTATTGTATGAATCGTTCAAAGTCTTCGTAGGCACGTTTGGTGATGCTGGGTGGTTGAGCTGGGGGGCGCTCATACTCTTCCTTGGTTCGGTTTCTCCCGTTTCTAAAATTCACTACATCCCAAACGATTTTGTTTACGGCTGTGTGTGGGTGCAGGCATATGCTGATTGCTCCACCTTTCCCTTTGCTCAACCTATCGTAAATCTTCTTGAACTTCGACTCGATTGTGAGTATGCCATCGGGTTTTTCGAAGGAGTAGTCGAAGTATAGGCAGTTCTGACCCGCTCCGTTTAGGTTTAGCATTCCACAGTACCAGTAGGGTTGGTCATCGAGGCTGAGAACCTTGTTTTCATCTAAATAGGCCGAAATTCCCATCTCCCGAAGAGCGGGATACGTCTGCGGTGCCCACATAATCCCGGGATGGCCGTAGCATGATGGGGTTCTGTGGAACACTTCTTGCATCAGTTCTAATCCTCGTTTCTCTCGACGTTCGAATTCCTTTGCGCCTGTGAACAGGTCGAGTTCGGCTAAGTACTCCCAAACGGTTGGGTGTTGACTGTGAGTGTCTGAGTGGTAGCCTACATCACAGGTTGCAATTGCCGATATCACGTCTTGACGTCCGCGTTCGGTTAGTGCCCTAACTTCCTCTGCCACAAGCTTACATGTTATTGGGACGTGATTTCGCTTTGCAGTATTGACGAAGATTAGCGCTGGGTCGTCTGCTTCTTTGGTAACGTAGTCCTCAATATCGAACCACAAATACACATAGACTTTGGCCATTTCGATCCCAGACATAACATTCGAAGCTATTCGCGAATAGATAGCTTTGCGAAAGTCTCTGTTACCCCAATGTGTGGAAGCTCTCTCTCATTTCTCACGTGGTCTTGCTAGAGCTAGGGACGCCAATGTTCGTACGCCGACTCCGGTTGGTCCTGTTGCTGCGTAGGGTAGTTTACGTGAATTCCATGCCGTACCAGCAATATCCATGTGGACCCAGCTTGCGTTTCCCACGAATTCGCGAAGGAACATGGCGCCAACTATTGCCCCTGCTGGATTAACTCCACTATGACCGACGTTTCGATTCACTATGTTTGCAACATCTGCAATCTCGCTTTCGATCAACTCTCTGTACTCCGGAAATGTCGGAAGCAGCCAAGCTTTTTCGCCGGCATAGCTGGCACTGTTTAGTACTTGTGTAGCCCATTTTTCGTCATTGCTCATGATTCCTGTGGTTACGTCGCCGAGTGCAATGATGCAGGATCCTGTGAGCGTAGCGATGTCGATGATGTGGGAGGCTCCAAGTTGAGTGGCGTATGATAGCGCGTCGGCTAGTACAAGTCTGCCTTCGGCGTCGGTATTGACAACCTCAATGGTCTTGCCGTTAAATGCCTTGACAACGTCGCCCGGTTTCTGTGCGTGTCCTCCTGGCAAGTTCTCAGCTGCGGCGACGATTCCAAGGACGCTGATTTTGGGTTTGAGCTCTCCTATTATTTTCATTGCCCCTAGGACTGCGGCTCCGCCGGCCATATCGGATTTCATATAGTGCATTCCCTCAGCTTTCTTCAAACTGATTCCTCCTGAGTCAAACGTCAAACCTTTTCCTACGAATGCGATCTTTTGCTTGTCTGGCTCTTTCCATCTATACTTCACAACACACATCTGCGGGGGCTCGACACTCCCTTTACCTACACTTAGGATCGCGTTCATTCCTAGTTCTTTCATTTTGTCTGGGCCGAGAATTTCAACATCCATGCCGTATTGTTGGGCGAGGGTAACGGCTTCCTCAGCGAGACGCTTTGGAGTTAGGATGTTTGAGGGTTCATTGACAAGGTTTCTAGCATAATTGGTTGCCTCAGCGAATACACGACCTAGCTCACCGCCCTCTTTCAAAGCTGTCCCTTCGTTGGGGGCAGTTGGCAGGAGCAGGATTGATTCGAGAGGGGGACGCTTATGGTCTTTGGTCTTGTATTTTCCCATCTGAACGAAACCCATGAGGAATCCCTCAACACATGCCTCGCCTCTTCGCTCCGCGGATATGTCGCCTCTCATTAGAAACGCAATCTTACGTGCATTTGTTTCCCTGATTCGTCGTGCTCCTGCGCCAGCGACTCGATTTGCGATTTCAAAATTGAATTCCTTCTTCGATCCAGAACCGATAAGCAAAAGCCTACCCACTTGCGCTGACCCTAGTTGAATTAAATCTGAAATTTCAAATGGAGTTGCAGTTACGCTTCCGCTTTTGATGGCGGCATTAATCGCTTCGTTACTGGTTTTATCAAGCGCCGTCAAATTAGCTGGGAGATCGGTCTCACCTTCAAATATGTTTGTAATTAACACATCGACTTTGACGTCACTAAGTTCACTTGATTCGATCTTGACCATTTTGATCTTCCGTTGCAATTGAGTGATCTGGAGAATTCTTCTACGCTTTGATAAAGGCCAATTGATCAAATACGAGGAAGGAGTTTTCCGCGGGTATCGTAAATACTGTACATATGCTAAGTGGTTGTATACTCGAGCGTTTGGAAAGTTCTTTTAATTCTAACATTCAACCCCTTGTCGAGGTATTTTGAAAATGAATAAGCGTGCAATCTCTCAAGTCAAGATGTCTATCGTCATCATTATCGTGGTGGTGGCGGTTGCGGCTGGGGCTTACCTAGCAATTCGCCCAAGTGGGTCCCAAGTCGAAAGCACGATGTCAACCGTCGCCAACACTTCTGTGCCAAATCCCGATACGCTCGTAGTTGAGACGCTTGGCCAACCTGACAGCCTTGATCCAGCTACCGCATACACTATTCGCGACACTCCAGTTACGCAGAACGTGTTTGAAG
>DATIYC010000091.1:0-11447 GCA_035517955.1 Candidatus Acidiferrales bacterium
CTCAAGTATCAAACCTCTTTACATTCTTCTCGGAGATGACCAACCTCGGACTTCTGTACTCATACTCGGCTGTTAGGATAGACATGTATGCAAGGGACATGGATACAATTACCTTCGACCTCTTTGACGAATCAGAAGGATGGCAATGGGACCGAGACAAGAACCTGATAGAACTTAGCAAGCTTTAGTCCAATCTTTGGACAGCATTGACTGTCAACTCTTTCCGCAATTCTCACTAGAGACGCACTATAGGTTAGGTTTTGCAAGACTGCGTTTCATACAGGCGCATCCCTAGCAACAGGTGCCGGAGATTGACGGACACCAACCATCGTTTGTAGTTAGTCAACGTGGCACAGTCGGAGAGTGTGAGGAAAGGCAAAAGTCGTGCGCAGAGAAGTAGTGGACCTAATTGTTGAAGGCGTAATTCGCATGACGAATATTACTGTTGAGTTCGAGCACATAACTAACGTCAAACCCTTGTAGCTGCCTTAATTTGCGGCCCGAGACGGTTTCTTAGGAATTCACACGAAGATCCTTTTGAGTTTCAGCATGTCGATCCCATTGATTGATGATTGAACAATTCCCGAGATTGGGCCTTTGACGCTCATTGCCGGTCAATGTTGAAAAAAGGAAAAAGTTCTCATGGAATGAATACCTTTCATGCATAAGGTGCCAGCAACTTGCCAGATATTACTGATGAGATTGAGCAGACGATTGAGAAGCGGACGAAGGCGAGGAAGCGGAAGCGTGGGCCGTATCGTAAGTCTGCGCCTTTGCCGTTCTGATTTTTCATTGCTCATAACATACGTCATATTTAATAGCTGCAAAACCCAGTAGCCGCGCATTACAACAACGAGTGAAAGTTGAATGCCCACTACTTTAGAGATCAAGGATCTCCACGCCAGCATAGAGGGCAAGCAGATTCTGAAAGGCGTCACACTGACAGTGTCTCAGGGTGAAATTCACGCAATCATGGGGCCGAATGGCTCTGGAAAGAGCACGCTTGCAAACACCCTGATGGGCCACCCGAAATACAAGGTTGATAGCGGCGATATTCTTGTGAACGGAGAAAGCATCGTTGGCATGCCCCCGGACCAACGAGCGAAACGTGGCCTATTCCTAGCCTTCCAGTACCCGATAGAAATTTCTGGCGTTCCACTCGCCCAATTCCTCCGTTCCTCATACCGCTCCATCAGGGGGGAGACCAAAAGCGACGCGAAAGGTGTCGGGGGTGAGATGATTACTGCGTTGGCGTTCAAGAAAAAGTTGGAGGAGAAGTTGAAGGAGGTTGATATGGACCCCGCCTTCTCGAAACGCTACTTGAACGAAGGATTCTCCGGCGGCGAAAAGAAACGGGCTGAAGTCTTACAGATGGCGATCCTTCAACCGGCGATTGCAATTATGGATGAGACAGATTCCGGGTTGGATATTGATGCCGTCAGGAAGGTGGCGGAAGTGGTTGCGCAGATGGCTGGGCCTCAGATGGGAGTGTTGCTGATTACGCATTATCAACGCATCCTTGAGTACATCAGGCCACAGTTCGTTCACGTGATGGCTAATGGACGCATCTTCAAGTCAGGTGGACCGGATTTGGCGAAGTTGTTGGAAGAGAAAGGGTATGCGTGGATTGAGCAGGAAGCCGCTGTTGCAGTTTGAAGGGAACACTTATAACATATGTCATAGTAGGGCTTCGTGATCAGTCATGGCTACCAGCCAAACCCTAGATATCGACTACACTAAGTACAATTTCAGAGACTCCGACGAAAGCTACGAGTACAAATTCCCCCAAGGCCTTAACAAAGAAATCGTAGAGAGAATTTCCAGAATCAAGAAAGAACCTGACTGGATGCGCCAGTTTAGGCTCCGTGCTTACGATCATTTCATGAAACGCCCATTACCCAACTGGGGAGGCGACCTCACCACCCTCAAGTTCGACGAGATGCTATACTACGCCAGCCCGACCGAAAAGAAAAGCCGCTCATGGGAAGATGTACCGGCCTACATCAAGGACACATTCGACAAGCTGGGCATACCCGAGGCTGAGAGAAAATTCCTTGGCGGAGTAGGCGCACAGTACGAGTCTGAAGTCGTATACCACAGCCTCCGCGACGACCTTGCAAAGAAGGGCATCATATTCCTCGACACGGACTCCGCCCTAAGGGAGCACCCTGACATTTTCAAAAAATACTTCGGCACCGTCATACCACCCGAAGACAACAAGTTCGCTGCATTGAACAGTGCCGTGTGGAGCGGTGGAAGCTTCATCTACGTGCCACCCGGCGTCGACGTGGAGGTGCCACTCCAAGCCTACTTCAGAATAAACACCCAGAACATGGGGCAGTTTGAGCGAACACTCATCATAGCCGACGAAAACAGCCGAGTGCACTACATCGAAGGATGCACAGCACCAATCTACTCAACCGACTCATTGCACTCAGCAGTTGTCGAGATCATAGCCCGACCCGGAGCCCACGTTCGATACACAACCATTCAGAACTGGTCAAACGACGTCTACAACCTGGTCACCAAACGCGCATACGCCTACGCCAACGCGACCGTGGAATGGGTTGATGGAAACTTGGGCAGCAAACTCACAATGAAGTACCCATCAGTATACCTTGTCGGACCTGGAGCAAAGGGAGAAATACTCTCAGTCGCCTTCGCAGGAAAAGGCCAACACCAAGACTCTGGCGGCAAGGTCGTGCACCTGGCGCCGAACACAACATCAAGAATAACCTCCAAATCAGTATCGAAGGACGGAGGCAGGGCGACATACCGAGGACTACTTCACGTAGCTAAAGGAGCCAAGGGCGTTAAATCGTCGGTGAGATGCGACGCTTTGCTACTTGACGAATACTCAAGAACCGACACATATCCATACAACGAGATCAACGAAGACGATGCAACGACCACGCATGAAGCAACGGTCGGAAAGATTGGAGAAGACCAACTCTTCTATCTCATGTCCCGAGGCCTATCCGAACAAGACGCACTGAGCATGATCGTAATGGGATTCATGGAACCCTTCACAAAAGAACTGCCAATGGAGTACGCTATAGAGCTCAACCGCCTCATACAACTCGAGATGGCTGGGTCGGTCGGATAGAAACTCAACCTTTACTTTCCAAATAATGCAGACGATTACCCAGTCTGGGATAGTGTTGCAGCCCTTGTCTGAGTTAACAGTCACGAAAGCAAGCGAAGAATACGTACGATCCCTCGCACAAACTCGCCACGAACCAGAATGGCTGCAAGATTTCAGAATTAAATCACTGAAACTCTTCCAAAAGCTAGCCCCGGAACTTTCTCCCCTCTATACCAAGTACGTTGACCTAGCAGGGTTAGATGTTGAATCAATCGACCTTACACCCATCGAGCCTACCCAAACGCAGGTCACCGATTTAGTGAGTAAGCTTGGCTCTAACAAGGCGATTACGCTTTTCCAGATAGAATCGAAAACCATGCAACCAACCCTGCCGGAAGCATTGAAGAAGGAAAACGTAGTTTTCACTGAGATTAGAACCGCGATTCAGAACGACCCAGAATACTTCAGACGATACTTCATGGAGAAAGCAATTTTGTCAGAGGACGACAAATTTGCCGCGTTAAACAACGCACTCTTCACCTCAGGCTTCTTCCTACGCGTCCCGAAGGGAATCGAGGTGACCGTACCATTCAGACAAGTAACAACATTCGATTCATTGGGCCGCGGATTGTTCTCGCAAAACTTGGTCGCGGCAGAGAACAGAAGTAAGTTCACAGTCATCGAGGAACTGTACTCCACAAAGTTGACAGAACAACCCTTACGATCGACCTACAGCGGATTGTCCGAGGTTCATATGCATGAGGGCGCAGATGTTACCTACGCAAGCGTCAACAACTTGGGCCCTAGCGTTAACGTATTCATGAATAAGAAAGCTGTTGGTGCGAAGGACAGCAAGATTACGTGGTGCTCCGGATTCCTAGGTGGCGCATACACCCGCTCTCGCCTCGAGAGCGTAATGAACGAACCCGGCGCATCGTCAGAGAATGCCGAGGTAGTGTTTGGGGCCGGTACGCAACGCTTTGACAATGTTTCAAACATAACCCACAATGGTCCGAACACGAGCGGCCATGCAATATCAAAGAGTGTTGTCAAAGACAAGGCCAGGTCACTGTTCAAGGGCATGATCCGAATCGAGAAGAATGCGAAGAACTCACGTGCCTACCTAGCCGAACATGGAATGATTCTAAGCAAAGACGCCTTAGCAGATGCTATCCCAGGGCTGGAGATATCCACTAATGAGGTGAAAGCCACACACTCCGCATCCGTCGCGCAAATCAACGAAGAAGAAATCTTCTACCTGATGTCCCGCGGTATACCTGAAAACGAAGCCAAGAAACTGATCATAGTAGGATTCTTCGAACCCCTCATCGAGCGCATAGCGGTCCCAGAAATCGCAAAACGCATCCGCAGAATCATCGACCTGAAATGGTCAGGCATAAACGATTTCGAATCATCGCTAACAGTACCAGCCTTCGACGATGAATACTACGAGGAAGGACTCAAGACGCGAGACATTTTCGAAGGACACTACAAGTACAGATAAACAATTAAAATTCCGGTAACATCGAAATCTAGACGAAACCATTACGTGGAAACGGTTCTCAGTAGTTCTAAGTAGTGCTCACGGAATTTCCTGACTTTCGGTGCAATCACTACCTGGCAGTATGGTTGGCGAGGGTTATTCTTGAAGTAGTCCCGGTGGTAAGCCTCCGCGGGGTAGAAGATTTTGAAAGGCTCCAGTTGCGTCACGATTGGCGCATCCCAAATTCCTGCAGCAGATACCTCCTTGACCACCTGTTCCGCGGTTGCTTTCTGTTCAGGGTTCTGGTAAAGAATCACTGAACGATACTGAGTGCCAACATCGGCTCCCTGCCTATTCAAAGTGGTAGGGTCGTGAATCGTGAAGAAAACCTTCAGAAGTTGCTCGTACGAAATCAAGCTGGAATCGAAGGTTATTCTGACAACTTCCGCGTGCCCGGTGGCTCCGGTGCAGACCTGCTGGTACGTTGGGTTAGGGATTGCTCCGCCCGAATAGCCAGGCTCAACCTTTTCCACACCCTTCAACTCGGAGAAAACGGCCTCGGTGCACCAGAAACAGCCACCCCCTAGCGTGGCATTCTCGATTTGGCTAATCATGCGTTGAGGTAAAGCCCGCGAACGTATAAGGCAAACACTGTTCCATTCGATTTGCTCACGAGGAATAATCAGAAATTAAAGACTTATCGGGCGTCTTGCCACAATGCCTGCTGAGTGCTACACTTTGGCTCGGTCCCCATTTCGAATTGAGCTTGTGCAGTTGCACGTTGGAGAATCGAAGACTGAAAATTTGAAGAACGTAATCAACACACTCAATTCAAAACAGCACTCCGACCTCGTCGTATTCCCCGAATACTGCATGGGCTGCCCAAACGGCACTCTCACGCGCAATTACTTAGTAGACATATCGGAGCCTCTGAACGGCAATTTCGTTGAGGAGGTTAGGAAGAAGAGCGCGGAGAAAGATACTGCAGTCATATTACCGATTCACGAAAAGGAACACGATGCGATATACAATACATCCGTCATCATTGATAGGGGGAAGATACTTGGCGGGTACCGAAAGGTACACCTTTTCGACGCACTCGGATACAGGGAATCCGACACTTTCAGAGCAGGCTCATCATCGACCCTGTTCACCCTCGGTGGCATCAATTTTGGAATTGTCACATGCTATGATCTTCGCTTCCCAGAGCTAATGAAAAATCAAGTCTTGGCGGGAGCTACAGTGATTCTTGTTCCTGCGGCCTGGTACCGTGGACCCTTAAAGGAGGAACAATGGCAGACGTTGTTGATGGCACGAGCTCAAGAGAATACGAGCTTCGTGATTGGAGTCGGGAACGCGAACGAAGCCTTCATCGGCCGCAGCATGGTGATTAGCCCAGTTGGGGTCAAAGTTCTGGACTTAGGATCTGATAACCGAGTTGGGTATTTTGACTTGGACGTCGAGGAGATTGCTGAGGCTCGACGAAAATTCCCGATGATAGAGCAGTCACGTAAACTTCCTAACATTCCCTGCTTGACTCTGAACTAGCGGGAGCCCGCAGCGATTGGCTGATTTCGTGAAGGTCTGTACGACAGGTAACGTTCCGGAAGGTTCTATGTTTCCGGTCGATGTGGGAGAACTGAAGCTTATGATTGTTAACGTTGAGGGTACTTTCTATGCTGTGGGCAGGGTCTGTACGCATGAGACCGCTGATCTTTCGACAGGTTTTCTCACCGACTCCGTTGTGACGTGCCCTCTTCACCTTTCTCGGTTCGATGTACGGTCTGGCGAAGTTCAGAACCCGCCTGCCACGACTCCCCTACCTTCATACGAGTTGAAGGTTGAAGGGGAAGACGTATACGTGCTAGTCTAGTCATGGGAACGAGTTAGTGAATTTATATCACATGCCATACGTAATCCATTCATCGAATAACGCTTCTTCGCAGGCATAGTCGATGGTAGAAAAAGCCACAACAACGATCAACGTTGCAAAGATTCGAGAGGACTTCCCAATACTAGTGCGGAAAGTGAACGATAAACCACTAATCTACTTCGACAACGCAGCGACGTCTCAAAAGCCGAACGCCGTAATCGACACGATCTCCCGCTACTACCGAGACTACAACGCGAATATTCACAGGGGCATTCATAAACTCGCGGAGGAAGCCACAGTCGCTCATGAAGAGGCAAGGGAAAAGATTGCGAAATTCATCAACGCGAAGCGAAGTGAGGAAATAGTCTTTACCCGCAACGCAACGGAAGCCATCAACCTCGTCGCCAATGCTTGGGGACGGGCGAATGTAGTCAAGGGAGACAAGATCGTTCTAACAATCATGGAACACCACAGCAACATAGTCCCTTGGCAGTTGCTAGCTGAAGAGAAAGGAGCGGATTTAGAATACATCAAAATCAACCAAGACGGTACCCTCCGCCAAAACGAAATCAGTGAGCAGATAGATGACAGAACCAAGATCGTCTGCCTAGCACACGCCTCAAACGTTCTCGGAACCATAAACCCCGTCAAGGAGATCGGAAACATTGCCCATCGGAAAGGCGCCCTCTTTCTGGTAGACGCTGCCCAGTCCGTGCCACACATGACTGTTGATGTTAGAGAGATGGATTGCGATTTCGCAGCATTCTCGGGCCACAAGATGCTTGGCCCCACCGGAATCGGCGTACTCTACGGCAAGAGTGAGCTCCTACGCGCAATGCCACCTTTCCTCGGAGGAGGCGAGATGATTAAGGAAGTTCACACCTCAGGCTCGTCGTGGAAGGAGTTACCCTACAAGTTTGAGGCTGGAACACCTAACATTGCCGGCGCAATCGGGCTCGGCGCAGCCATCGATTACCTTCGAAACATCGGGATGAGAAACGTACATGATTACGAAAAAGAAATTACGAGGTACGCTCTCGATCGCATGAACCACGTTGGTGGGCTAGTAGTTTTTGGACCTAAAGATGTTGAGCAGCGCGTAGGCGTGATCGCATTCAACCTCGGCGACATCCATGCCCACGACCTGGCATCGATAGTAGATGAGGATGGAGTAGCTATTCGTTCAGGCCATCACTGTGCTCAACCCTTGATGGAGTTCCTGAATATACCGGCCGCGGCAAGAGCCAGCTTCTACATTTATAATACGAAGGAAGAGGTTGACGTATTCATAACGGCACTCGAAAAAGCCAGGAAGCTATTCGCAAGATGACGTCAGACATTTACAAGGACATAATCCTAGACTACTACAGAAACCCACGCAATTTTGGCGACCTAGAGAAACCGGACGTGCGGGCCAAAGACTCGAACCCACTTTGCGGAGACGTCATCGAAATGCAACTCAAAGTTAACGATGGAAAAGTTGAGGACGTACGATTCAAAGGCAAGGGCTGCGCCATAAGCCAAGCCTCAGCCTCCATGCTAACAGAACTCGTCAAGGGAAAGACGCTGGACCAAATCAAAGCCATGGGAAAGTCAGACATACTCCAACTACTCGGCATCGACCCAGGCCCAACACGAATCAAATGCGCACTGCTTAGTTTGAAGGTTCTCAAGCTGGCGGCCTACGGCTACCTCGGCCAAAAGATAACTGAAGAAGTAAGACAACTAGTCTAATCAACCGCTAGCCAGAAATATCGCTTTGAAACCGTTAATCCGACTGAACCGTCAAATCTAATTCTCCAATGCGAGCGTCGTTTTGAACGCTGGGACAAGAGATTCGACCGAAGATCTACGACCTCGCCGTCGTCGGACACATAGTGTTCGATCACATTTCGCGTGGCGGCCAAGCGTTTGAAACGCAGCTCGGCAGCCCATGCGTCTACGCGAGTCTAGGTGCGCGTGCGTTGGGCGCGTCAGTCGTCGTGGGTAGCAAGGTCGGTCGCGACCTAACGAGGGGCCACCTACGATTCCTTTCAAAACAGCGAGTGGACACCAGCTACGTTCAACGAACAGACGGGCCTTCAACAGCCTTCAAAATCAGCTACGAAGATGGGAAGAGAAGCATGTGGACTCTCTCGAAGTGCCAGCCCATAACTCGCACCGACCTGTCAAGTTTACCACAATCATCATCCCTTCACCTTGGCCCAATCCTCAACGAAATCCCACAATCTCTAGCACTCTGGTTGGTTAAGAGAGACACGATTACGTGCTTGGACCCTCAGGGTTATTTGCGGAGAACTCTTCGGGATGGCCGAGTCGCTAGACGACCGTGGCGAAATAATCGACTACTCAAAAGCCTAGACGTTCTCAAATTATCGGAAGATGAAGCCTCAGTAGTTTTGGGAAGCAAGTTATCCGCCCGGAAGCTCGGCTTACTTGGACCAGAAGTTGTTCTGATTACAAAGGGCGGGTCAGGCACGACTTTGTGGTCCAAGACCGAGGGAATGTTCAGAGTGCCCGCATTCAAAACACGCGTCCGTGATCCGACAGGAGCGGGTGACGCGCTTGTGGGGGCTATGTTGGTTACTCTTGCGCGAACCGGGGATTTACTTTGGTCTGTTGCAGTGGGCTCGGCAGTGGCGTCTTTTGTTGTCGAAAGGGTTGGCCCGGCGAGCTTTGGCACTTCGAGCCAAGTCAAGAGACGGGCTAACGTGATAGCTGACACCGCTTACAAAATCAAAGGCTGAGTCTGCTCTTAGATTCAACAGTAACACAATTTCTGAAAACGTGTGATTTTGCCACCGGCAATGCCTTGTTTTGTTTGATGAAAAGTTTATTTGAGATGTCCCTTTGTGGGGGCGCTCATGCCAGCAAAATACGTTCTTCCCCCGTTACCGTACAATTACAACGCACTCGAACCAGTAATCTCCGAACAAATAATGAAACTCCATCACGACAAACACCACAACGCATACGTAACCGGCGCCAACGCCGCCCTAGAGAAACTTGACAACGCCCGCAAGGGTCAAGCTCAAATCGACATCAGGGCCGTCCTAAGGGATTATAGCTTCAACTTTGGAGGACACATCCTCCACAGCATCTTCTGGCCAAACATGGCCTCACCAGGAAAAGGCGGCGGAACACCCGGCGGCGCACTAGCTGATAAAATCAACGCAGACTTCGGGAGCTTCGACAAATTCAAACAACAATTCAGCGACGCAGCAAAAACAGTCGAAGGCTCAGGATGGGCCCTACTCCTCTACGACAACACCACTGACCAACTCGTCCTCACTCAAGTCGAAAAACAAAACTTCATGCACCTAGCCCAACTCCCAATCCTACTTGGACTGGACGTATGGGAACATGCGTACTACCTCGTCTACCTTAACGACCGGGCGAAGTATGTTGATGAGTGGTGGAAGGTCGTTAACTGGAGCGACGTAGGCTCCAGGTTCGACAAAGCCAAACACTAAACGGTTCTCTTTCCGAACCGAACCCTTCCTTTTTTTCATTTTCTTAACCAGTCTTTCGTGAACATGCTCTTCTGATTCAGCTTTATCTTAGAGTTAGGCTGAACGCGCGTAGTTCACGAAGGAGGTGAATGTATGCCGGTAGTTATTGTTGAGATGTGGGAAGGAAGAACAGTTGAACAGAAGGAGAGGCTAATCAAAAGCATAACCAAAGCCTTTGAAGAAAGCCTGGGCACTAAACCTGAATCACTTCACATAGTCATCCATGATGTCCCTAAGACCAACTGGGGAACAAAAGGAGAGCAAGCATCGAAAGCGTCGTGACAAATTTGGAATTGGACAAGTGTGGAAAGGCTTTTGGCTATGTGAAAGCAGCACCGAGCCGCTATGGACTCAAAGAGACTTAACGGCAAAGTTGCAATAGTCACGGGTGCCGCGCAAGGCCAAGGTAAAGCTACAGCCCTCAGATTTGGGCAAGAGGGCGCTCGCGTTGCTTGCTTCGATATCCAACCTCTGAAGAAGATAGAAGAGACCGTTGAGGCGATTAAGAATCTAGGATCTGATGGCGTGGCAGTTCATGGTGATGTAGCCAACCCGTCAGACATAGACGCATGCATTAGCGCCGCACTGAAGAAGTTCGGTAGAATTGATATCCTGGTGAATTGTGCCGGAATCATGATCCTCAAACCATTTTTGGAGCAGACCCCAGATGACTTCCAGCGAGTCATGGATGTGAACGTGAAGGGGACATTTCAATTCACCCAGAAGGTCATGCCGCTAATGCTCAAGCAGGGCAGAGGTAAGATCATAATCTACGCGTCAATAGATTCGTTCGTAGCTGAAGAGAACGCATCCCCTTACGTTGCATCAAAAGGGGCCCTAAAGAGCCTAACAACAGCCCTAGCTGTTGAATTCGCGGCCAAGGGAATCAACATCAACGCCGTCGCGCCAGGCCAAATTGATACGGCAATGCTCCGGCAGGCAACGGATGGCCATCCTGAGTTGACCGAGGCCCTGATCAACAGTACTCCTGCGAAGCGAATTGGGAAAGCTGAGGACACTGTAGGCGCAGTTGTTTTCTTAGCCTCGGATGACGCGGATTTCGTGAATGGAACGACATTAGTCGTAGACGGCGGATGGCTCTGCCTCTAGTTCAAGCGAAACGGATTACCCCGACTCGTAGACTAGGAGGGGATAATCGGGTTCGCGTACGCCGAGAAAGCAACTCGATGAAACCTTAGTGTGCGCTGTGGTAACGAGATTTAGGACATGAAATTCGTCTTCCGCATCGTGCCACCCAAGGAAGGTCTGACGGAACTTTCTTGGTGGTTTGTAATTCAAGAAGAGAAATTGCTCATTCAACAGAAATCAAACTCAACAACGATCCCGCTTCTGAGAACCATTTCTGAGCTCGGCCTGTCGATTCTGCGTCAGCATTACTTGGGCCGACTGGAGGAATGTGATTGCTTTACGGTTGAAGTACCGCAAGGCTGTGATCCCCCTCACGGGATGAGGTTTGAGGGCTTGCGTGAGGTT
>DATIYC010000092.1:0-12143 GCA_035517955.1 Candidatus Acidiferrales bacterium
GGTGCCTTGGTTTGTAAGTCGGCGCCGGCATACCACTCCTTAGTGTTGATGTCGTTGTAGGTGGGGCAGGTTTGAAGTACGTCTACGAGTGCGCTTCCTTTGTGAAGAATAGCCGCTTTCAGTACCTCTTTCAAATGTCTAACGTCAAGGGCGTAACTGCGGGATACGAAAGTGTACCCAGAGCTGATTGCAGTTGCGAGCGGGTTCGTTCCCTCAACGATTGACGCCGCCGGCATAGACTTGGTTCGTAATCCCTTGGGCAGAGTTGGAGAGGCTTGGCCCTTCGTCAGCCCATAGACTTGGTTATCGTGAACGACGTACGTGAAGTCCAGGTTCCTTCTCCCTGTGTTTACGAAGTGCCCGGCACCGATTCCATAGCCGTCACCGTCCCCACCCACTGCTACAACCGTGAGCGCGTTGTTAGCAAGTTTGGCCCCGGTGGCTATGGGGAGGGATCGACCATGAAGCGTATGGAACCCATACGTGTTGATGAAGTGCGGTGACTTCCCTGAGCACCCTATTCCGGAGAATACGGCAACTTGGTGCGGTTCAAGTTTGAGTTCGAACAGGGACATTTGGATTGCGTTGAGTATTCCGAAGTCTCCGCATCCTGGACACCAGTCGTTATGAACTTTTGTTCGGAAATCTTTCAGTTCAAGCATGAGCCATCACAACCTCTTTCGTACCATTATTCATTACTTGCTTCACTCCGTCGTAAACTTCGTTTTGTGAAAACACTCTCCCATTATATTTTAGCACCTTGCTATCCATGGCGATGCCCGTGTGCTCGCGGATGATTGATCCCAGTTGGCCGGAGTAGTTACCTTCAACGAGGATCTTTCTTTTCGCGTTTGATAGGTATTTTGTGACGAGTTCTGTTGGAAACGGGCTCATGTAGCGCACTTGTAGGAAATTGCATCTCACTGCGTCTGCCTCCAAGTCCTGCATAGCGTCAAGAATTGCTCCTTTTGTTGAACCCCATCCGACGAGGGTCACATCGGCTTCTTTTGGCCCGAAGAAGTTCACTTTCTTTTCGTTGGGTATGAGTTCGGTAGCGAGTTGAAGCTTGTGCATGCGTTTTTGCATCATCTTTATTCTGTTTTCAGAATTCTCCGTGATTCCGCCAAATTCGTCATGCTCATCGCCAGTAGTGTGGAATATGCCGCCTTTCGTCCCCGGAATGGTACGAGGTGAAATGCCTAGGGGGGTAAACGCATATCTCTTGAAGAGTTCATTTCTTCCTTGCAGCTCAGTTTCCGGGACAATTTGCCCACGATCGATCTTGAGATCTTGGCTTTCGGGTATTGTTACTGTTTTATAGCTTGATGCGAGGAACTTGTCCGCGATCACTACGACGGGCATTTGGAATTTTTCAGCGTGGTTGAAGGCATCGAATGTGTCGTAGAAGCATTCGATGGCGTCGCCGGGGGCAATGGCCATTCTGGGAAACTCGCCATGTCCCGCATGTAGTACAAATTGTAGATCGCCTTGCTCAGTTCTTGTCGGAAGCCCTGTGGATGGGCCAGCTCGTTGGTACAGGATTACGACGGGGCCCGGTGCCTCCGTGTGTCCAGCCCAACCTAGCCCTTCAGCCATTAACGAGAATCCTGGTCCCGAAGTTGAAGTGGCTGCCCTAACTCCTGCGTGTGCTGCCCCCGTTGCCATTAGGATTGCCGATATTTCGTCTTCCGTCTGAACGACGACCATGTTGTAGTCTTTCTGATGGCTTTCTAGGTATTCGCTCTCGTCAGTGGCTGGTGTGATTGGGTAGTAAGTTTGGAAGGCACATCCAGCTCTGAATTTTGCTATTCCTACCGCTTGCACTCCGCGCATTACGATTCGTTTTTCTTTTGAGGGTACAGTGTGGAGTTTGTATGCGAACCCGTCTGGGAAAGTTTTCCTCACGTATTCATATCCGCGTTTTGCCGCGGTGACGTTGAGGTCGCCTAGTGCAGCCTTTCTTCCGGTGAACCCTTCTTTGATTGCCGATGCCACGACGTTGAAGTCATAATCGATTAACGCGACTGAAGCGCCAAAGGCGACGGTGTTCGTCATGACTTGGTACTTGCTTAGTTCATGTTCGTGGCCGGACTCCTTCAATGCGCCGATGAGGACGTCAAGGTAGGGGACTGGGTACAGGTTTGCGTCGGGGCGGCCTATATCTTCGGGCTTAAGCCGAAGTGCAGCATCATAGATGATGCCTCCTCCAGGGCTGACCTCGTTCCTGTGTCCGTTATGTGTTGGAAACGCCTTGTGGACGTCTCCAAACAGTGTCTCCTTGTCCAAGGCGATGAGGAGGTCAATCCAGTCAACGTGCGACCGTACGTCTCGTTCCGAGGCACGAACTCTGTAGAAACTGTGTTCTCCTTTGATGTTTGAATGATATTCAATATTCGCGAAGACGTGTAGCCCTCCACGGGCGCAAGCTTTCGCGAATGTCTCAGCTACGGAATTAATACCTCCACCCTGCGGTCCACCAATGACCCAGGTTAAGTTGTTCTCTTCAGGCAGCTTGCATTCCTTCCTTTCGCCTTCCGCTTTCTCCCGGCTATTAGTTTTGCGAGGCGTAAAACTACTGCCTCGAACACTCTCAAGCTGTTCGTTTGGGCCTGTAACGACATACAAGGAAAGCGACTTATTCACCGATAACCTGAAGACAAACCTCTCTTCGCGAGCGCGGGCCGTCAAGTTCGACTACGAAAATGCTCTGCCAAGTACCTCGCACCATCTCCTGATTCACAATAGGAAAACTCTTGGAGTGTCCAAGAAACGCTGAAGCCAGATGGGCGTCAGCGTTATCGTCTATGGCATTGTGTGAATAGCTGGGGGACTGGGGGAATAAGCCATCAATCTTGGTCAATATGTCGCTCATTAGGCCGGATTCATGCTCATTGGCGATTATTGCGGCTGTGGCGTGAGGGACACTTATCGTGCAAATCCCCTCCTTCACCGAACCTTCACGAACGAAGCGGACTACGTCATGCGTGATATCGATTAGTTGCCGTCTTTGGGAGGTTTTCAAGGTTAGAATCCTAGTTAGAACAACCATTCTACTGCACTCACCATGAGTGCAGAAGGAAATAGGAGAAGAGATAGAAAAATGGAGAGATTCGGGTTTGGGTTAGACTCGTGCTTCACTAGTAGCGATGGGCGGCAGCTCGGGGAAGCGTTCCTTCATCTTCTGTTCGGCTACGAAGTTCGCTTCTTGAAGTATCTTCTGTGATTCCTCGCTTGAGGCGGATGTGTCGAACGTGCTTTCCGAGGCCTCGCCAACCTCTGTCGCCAAGCCCTCTAATGTTTCGTTGACTTCTGACAGTTCCATCGAAACCTCTGGCATGACTCCTTCCAGTTGCGATTTGAGGACTCGTACGACTTTTGCGACTGGGATCATTGTGTATGCAATCTGGCCGAATTCGTTGACCGTTTCCAGCCTTAGTGTAACTTGCTCTAGAGCGAGTTGGCTGTGTAGCACGACTTTCGCCATTTTTCTTAGCTCTGCGCATTCGTTGGCGTACATCGACGCGAGTTCCGTGTTCTTGCCTTGAACTGCTAGCACGCATTTGCCGTATAATGCTTGGTCTCGTTGTTGCATGTGGTATGAGGTTCTCTCGAGTTTGCGTTCTTGAAGTTTGAGTTTGAAGAGGCATTCGGTTATGCGTCTTCGCATAGGAGTTGGGTGTATGGCTTCTTTGATCCTCTTCCCAAGTGGCGTCCTTTCCTTGAACATTCTATCTATCCCCCCTTTACAGTGATTCGTTCCTTTCGATGTGCTGTTCTGCTCTCTCGTGTTCACTGGCCAGAATCTTCAAGAAGTTCCCGAGTCTTCCTTCCTCGAAGGTGCGTATGATTGAGCCCGTGTACTCAATCTTAATGTCCAGGGAGCGTAGCTTTGTCATCAGTTTATCGATCTCAGTCTTGTTCTTTCCAATTAGGAAGACTAGTCCTTCTGGCTCTCCAAGCGAGCTCACTACTTTCACTGTCTGCGGAATCGCTTCAATTTTCTCGATAATATCGTCGCGCTCGACGTCGCGCGGAAAACTTGCACCTACGAGAATTTGTTCCGCAAGCCCGAGTTTTTCCAGGTCTAAGTAAGCAGTGTAATCCTTGATTATTCCGGTCCTTTCGAGTTTGTTCACCCTGTAGGCAACGACATTGGGGTGCAGGCTCAGTTTGCGACCGATCTCTGCGAAGGACGATTTTGAGTTATCGACGAGTTCGGCCAGGATCTTGTAATCTGTAGCGTCTATCAATTCTCATCCCTCAAAGTGCTTTGTATGTTTCAAACCACTTATCGTAAAGACCGAGCATTTGTGGTGAAACGCTGGGTTTGCGTTTCTTCAGTATCTCGTTGAAGTCATCCATCGTGATGCTGCGAGCTTGGCCTTGATTCTTGATCCCGTTCTCTTCGAAGAATTCGCGGACGACTCTGGTCTGTGCACCTTGGAATATGTCGCGCAGATCGCTCCCTGAGTAACCAGTGGTTTTCTGAACGAGACTCTCACTATCAACATCTTTTGCCAGCCTGAGGTTCTTTGTACAAATATGGAACATTTCCCGTCTGGCTTCGGGACCTGGGAGTGGAACGTAGATCCGTTTCTGGAATCTGCGGATGAAAGGTTCATCTAAAGCCCACGGTTTGTTGGTTGCCCCGACGATGTATACGTGGCTTGGGTTCTTTTTGTCCAGAATGTTGTCCATTTCTTTGAGGAATTGGTTGCGAGTTCGGACTTCGCCGCCAACCTCATCGCCTCTAATTCCAACCAACGAATCTATTTCGTCAATGAATATGATAACCGGATGCCCTTCGCCAGAGGACCGATGTGCCGAAACGAATAACTCTGCCACGTTCTTCTCAGACTCTCCCAACCACTTTGACATGATTGACGGAGCGTCGACACTATAGAATACGGCGTCGATCTCTGTTGCAATAGCGGCAGCGAGAAGTGTTTTTCCGCAACCGGGTGGGCCAAAGAATAGGATTCCCCTAGGCCAGCCTAGAGGGAATAGGTCAGGGCGTTTTACTGGAAAAACGATGGCTTCCTCGATGGCTTTCTTTGCGTCGTGAAGGTTGGCTATTTCGTTCCATTTTACGTCGGGTTTCTCTGTAAGTATTAGTTGGGCAAGTTTGGCTTGCGTTTTGAGGGTTGGATGATCACTCTCGTCAATTTGAGGTGTTCCGTCTTTGAGTTCTTTGATTCTTCTCTTGCAATTGTCGACTTGCTGCATGTAGAGTCGATTTTGGGGGGCTTCAGGGTATAGGCTGCAGAGTTTGAGGAGTATTTCGGTTGTGCGTTGGTAGCGTGAGATTGCGTTTGTTCGGGCTCCTTGTCTGTCGAATTGAACGGCCTCGTTTGCGAATTTTGCCGCCATTTGTTCTAACTCTTGGGAGGCGGAGACTTGCACTTTTGGTCACCGAAGGCCTATTCGATTACGACCTTTCCCGTTTCTTGCAGTCTCTGTAGGGCGATTTTCACTTCTTCAGGCGTTTTTCCAATATCTTCTGCGCATAAGTGGATGCTGACTTGGCCCGAGTGTTTCTTGGCGTAATCGTACACTTGTTCATCGGTATCTGCCTCCATGTCCGTTAGAGTGGCAGCCTCAGGGATGGCATCCAGCGGTCGTGGAGGGTGTGATTCTATTGTGGATAAGTCTGGGAAGTGAGATCGAACTTTTTCTTCCGCAAGAAGTCCGGTTTCTTCCAGGATTTTTCTCGCTTCGTCGTTCGAAGCTTCTACTGGGGCATCCGTTGCCGTAACTTCTCCCGCCTCATCAGTTAGGTCGCCTAGTATGTTGTTGACTTCCTCAAGCTCATTGGCAACTTGGGGCACCGTGCCTGCAATCTTGGACTTTGTTTCCTTGACGATGCTCATGATGGGTGCCATTTGTAGCATAATGTCGCTGAACTCCTCGACGGTTTCGAGGCGCAATATCACTCGCTCAAGTGCGAGTTGACTTCCGAGCACGATTTTGGCGATCTTTCTTATCTCAGCGCACTCATTCGCGAAAAGCCTAGCGTGGCCATCATCGTTGGAGGCCTGTGCACCGACGCAACGTTGAAAGAGTTCAGTATCCCGCTGCCGAAGGCGCGCGTACATGTGGTCTAATTTGTCTTGTTGAACATGCAGCCTGTAGGAGGCGTGCATTATGCGCTCTTTGAGTGGAGTGGGGTGAAACTTGTCTTCGACCTTTCTGAAGATGAACGAGAAGGTGGCCACATCCCTGGCTGATGCTAGGTGGATTCCCGCATCTTGATTACGACTACATCAGGAATGGATGTCGGGGCCGAAGGTACTTCAACTGCGGGTTTTGTGGGTTCTAGCGAATCGATCTCTTGGAGTGCAATGCGAGTGCTGTCGACGTCTTTTCGTTCCTTTCTCGTAATGTCCAACCCAGTTCGCACAGATTCGGTAACCGTTTGGTAGGTTCTTTCGTCTATCTCGGCGGCTGTGTAGAGCATTTTGTTATTGGTCAAAGCGGTTTGAAGGTCTCTTACTTGCTGATCTAACTTGGATTCGACTTCCTTGAGGGTGTCGACTAGTCCGTCACGTTTGGTGAGGATTTCCTTATGGATTTCTTCGTAACTGTTGCGAAGCTGGTTGTACTCTGTTTGGTCGATATCTCCGTCCTTCAATAGTTGGTCAATGGCTTGTCTTCGTCGTTTGATGATACTATGTTCCTTTTCTAGACCCTCGGCCTCGACGCGCCACATCTGTAAGAGAATAGGATGGCCATCAATTATTCTAATGGCCGTGATCGTGTGTTCGGTGACGTCGCCGTCGCTACGAGCTATTTGAATGGATTGCACCTCGTCTTTCACGTCGGCAGACAAACCGACAATTTTGCCCATTGGGCGACCCATCATGTCCTGGATTGTCTGGCCTAGGTGCTTTCCAATCTCTTCCACGGTGACAGTCAACAATAGAGCACTCCTAATGCGATATTCCCTGCTCGCCCGCTCTTTGGGCAGAGAAATTGCTTGAAGGCAACTCAGGGAATTTGTCCTTCATGTGTTGTTCAGCTATAGTGCCTGCTTCACCAAGAATCCTCTGCGCCTCATCGCTCGATGCACCTGTTTCGTAAGTAGACCCGGTGACTTCTCCGGTATCGTCAACTACGCTGCTGAGAACGTCGCCGATTTGACCCAGTTCGAAGCCTACCTCTGGCATAACACCTGAGATTTGATGCTTGATCGAATGCACGACACTGGCGACTGGCGCCATCATTCTCGCAACATCGCCAAATTCTTCGATTGTTTCGAGGCGTAGTGAAACCTGTTCCAATGCCATTTGGCATTGAAGTGTTACTTTCGCCATTTTGCGCACTTCCGCGCACTCGTTTGCGTACATCATGGCTCTAGCCGTGTCATGCGAGAGCTGGGAGCTTACACATTTGTTGAAAATTTCCTTGTCGTGCTGCTGCATTCTAGAGGCGGCGGTTTCCAGCTTGTTTTGCTGTGCTTTCAGCCTATAGAGAGCAGACTGCACTTGCTCCTTCACAGACATCTTCTTGTGGAAATGTCCTTCAACACGTGACATTACAGGCTCTCTTTCTTCCGTTTCCCAATCCCTGAGGAATCCATGATTCATTGATTCAATCTCCAATTTGTGCTTCCAACAATTCCTCGCGATTGTTCTGCGTACTTGAACGAATGCTATTCAAATTTCGTTAAAGAAAACTGTCAAGAATCGGTGAGACATCGAAAGTCGTTTTTCATAATTGTCGGTGTTGAACTCGCAACAAGCCCTATTCTTACCCCACGCAGAAAAGCGAACTCTAAAGGCTTGATGCCACGCAACACCACAACCGACTGTTGATTGCCCAAAGCGATTCGTGGAATCAACAAAGCGGAAAAAAGAATGAAAGAAGGGTGGCTCGTGCACGTCAGGCGTGTTTCTTACGGGTTCTTCACAACCTTGATTTCAATGGTTGAAACGTTTCTTTGATCTCCGGCTTCCCCAATGACTTGTGTGCCTATGCTGATTTCCTTGACTGCTAATTTCCCTGCGAAGAATCTACGTCGTACAACTTCGACAACGTCGACGGCTGTGCTTATGGATCGTCCTCTTGCTTTGATTGTAAGAGTTTGTGCGCCTGACTGGAAGTGCATCATTACCGCAGTCGCATAGGCCATGATAGGTTTTTTGCCAATCAAAATTGTGTCTGGTGGAATTGGCTCACGCTGCGAAGGTCTCGGCGGGGCAGCTGAAGTGCTCTCATCCTGTGCCATGGTTCTGTGTCACCTCCTAGTCGAACAGTGTTAGTTGACGAAATGCTGAGGTTCGGAATCACTACCACTTTTAGATTGGGTGTTCGTATTTGTCGATTTCGGTTGCACGTCGTTTGTGAATACAGAAGGGTCAGGACGGGAAGCCGTGAAGGAGGTTGAACGGAAACATTGCGCAGAACGCGTAGAGCACAACAGCAAGGTAGAACAAGACCACATATTTGGGAAGCCGTGTGTCCACAATCATGTAAGCAATACCTGCGCAAATCGCAGGAACCGCCTGTAGGATGTAGAATAGGTAGGTGACACGTTGCTCAACGATCACTGCTGGGTAGAATGGGAGATAGGTGACTGCGAACAAGGCAACGACGAGTAGGCTGAGGTCGTCTCTTCTTTGGTAGTAATTGTATGAACAATAAAGAACGGAAGGTATCGTCAAGTAGGAGATGGCCGGGTTCATCTGGCCAGTGAAATTAACTGACAGGTAGCTAGTGGTAGTGGTACCGCTCGTTGTGGTAACGTTAACGTGAAGATAGGGAATCGAGAGTTGGTTAACCAACCATTGCCACGGGCAACTTATAATTCCGCTAGGGCAGCTTGATGTTAGTGCTGTGGAGTATGATAAGATGTATTGGATGTGAGGCCAGGCCCAAGAGTAGCCTACCCAGAAATGATCCATGACGCTAAGAAGAGCAAAGAAGCTAACCACGAAGATACCGGTGTATCTCTCGAACCATGAAAAGAACTTCTCCCAATCCTCTCTTCCTTTCTTTTCATTGATTGTCTTCACTAGGTGGACGCCCACAATCAGCACGAAACCTGCCACCCCAGTGATTTTAGTAAGAGAGCTAAGCGACATCCCAAGTGCACTCAGGTACGAGTGACCAGAAAAGTACCAATAAATGCCAAGCAGCATGAATCCTAAGCAAAAGATGTCCAAAGTCGCAATTCTACTGTGGACGAAGGCTAGGTTATCGAAGGAAAAGAGGAACGTTGCTAGTAAGGGAAGAGCTTGGTAAGTTGAGATTTTTTTCAAGAGCAAATAGAAAGCAAGAATGCAGATGGAACCAAAGATGACGCTCGGGATTCGCCACCCATACCCATTGTTTCCTAATGCCCAAGTGGAGAGCGCGATAAGCAACTTTGCTAGTGGAGGGTGCTCATGATTTGGGTCTAACCCAGTTGGAACGTTTTGGAAGGCAACCTTGCCATTACCTCCAATGCTTTGAGGGAGTCCGAGGATGACACGGGCCACATTAACATAGTACCACTCGTCGAAGATCAAGGACCCGGTAGGCTTGTCAAGCCACGCCAACCGGAGGATAAGGTCTACAACAAACAACCAAAGAAAGGCGCGGTCGTACAAGTTATGGAGACTCAGGTCGACGCTGAAGTAATCCCTCGCCGCGGCCCAAGTGAATTTCGGCGGTGTGGCACTTTCCAATTGTTTACATCCTTTCGCTTAGCGTAATTCCAAGTAACTCCATGGAGTTATGAAGTGCAATTTTGACTGCCCCCACAAGGGTGGCTCTCGCATTCTTAACATTCTCGTCGGCGTGTATTACGTCGACTTTTTCGTAGTATTCGTGGAACTTTTCGGCGAGGGAGCTGGCGTATGAGGCTAACTCCTCCGGTTTGAGTTGGTCAGCGGCTTCTTGGAATACTTCAGCCAACTGCCCTACTTTGAAGATCAACATGCGCTCTAATGGATGTGTAAGTAATGAGCCGTCGACCCTGCCAGTCGCACTTCCCATTTTGCGAAGTATGCTTCCGGCCCTAGTGTAAGCGTAATTGATGAATGGGGCGCTGTTTTTCTCTAAGCTTAGGACTCTGTCCCATGTGAATGTGAGGTTCTTTGTGCTTGTCAGGCTGAGCATTGCGAATTTGATAGCCCCTTCAGCAATATTGTGAATAACACTTTGGGTTTCCGATTTGTCTAGCTCATCCTTTCTTCCTGCCATAGTTTCATCGACCTTTGACCTCGCCTGATCGAGCACTTGATCCAGTGTGACGAAGTGGGCTCTCCGTTTGGACATTTTTGCACCGGGTAATTCTACGAGACCATAGGCGTAATGTACCATGTTAAGTGCAGCATTCTTCTCGCCTAGAGCGTAGAGGGCGACGCGGATTTGGAGTTGTGGAAGGTTCTGCTCGCTTGCTATTACGTTGATTACTCTATCTGAGTCTTTGAATTTGGCTATGGAATACGCGATGTCTCGAGTCGAATAGAGTGTTGTTCCGTCGCTTCGAACTAGTGTTAGCTTCGGCACTTCATAGTTACGGGCGAGTTTGAACTGTTCCCGAAGGCTATAAGCATCTACGATGGCGTTGACGTCTAAGGATAAGGATCCTTCATCTCTCTTCGTGAAGGGTAGTTGGGCTAGACGTTTCAGTGCTGAATCCACAAGTCCGTCCCAAACCAGCTGGCTTTCCCAATCCCAAGTATCAAACACGATACCGATTTCGGCTAGAGATGCCTTCACTCCTTCTAGGCAAAGAGTGGCGACTTGCCGTACAAGTTCCGCCACTTCCCGGTCGTTCTGTTCGTATTTTCGACCAACCTCCTCAATTTCGCCTTCAGGATCGGGCTGCCCCTGAACGGCGGCCAGAACCTTTGCTAGTAATTCCCGGTCTGTTGCCTCGAGTTCTGAGGCTATGCCTCCCCATTCGTCAAGATTGCGCTGAAGCTCTGCGCGTTTCTCTGACGCGTCTTGATCCGTTTCTATGAGCTTCAGTTTCTTCTTGGTAGCCTCGATTTGAACTGCGCAGTTTGTACAGGCGTATAATCGGCCGAACCAGTGGTCAACTTTGCCCTCGGGTTTGGGGTGGTTAAGCAGTTTGTAGCCGTATGCGAGAAGGCAAACCTGTCTTCCCACATCATCAACGTAGAACCTTCTGTTTACGACATGGCCACGCGCTTTCACTAGGCGAGCTAACGCGTCGCCTAGTATTGAGTTACGCACCGTCGCCATCGTAATTGGGCCTACGGGGTTAGCGCTTGTGTGCTCGACTGAGACCTGCATGGGATGAGATGCTTTCTCAATTCCAAACACTTGACCCTCGCGTAGAGCCGCTTCTAGAATCAAAGGTCCAGCTGAAGAATAGTTTAGGTGAAAGTTGACGTAGCCAGCTACGTCTTCGACGGAAGCAATTAACGAGCCTGGGCCGACGGTTATTGCGCTGCGAATTTTGTGGGCAATATCCTTTGGTGGTAACTTTTTCTCCCTTGCAATTTCATGTGCGATCGAGGATGCGAGTTCCCCAAACTCGAAAGAAGCGGCAACGTCTAGGCGTCGCACCTTTTCAGACCATTCGGGATACGTTTGCTCCAGCGCGGCGGTCAGCGCAGCCCCACACTCTTGCCGAAACTGCTGGAGTACGTCCGCCATTCGAATCAGGTATCCGTTGAGCTAGTGGTTCAGCACCGTATACACTTGTGCTTAAAACTGGTTCGCAAGAAACTCTTGAAGAATCAGAGACGTCGCATTATCCACACTTAATTCCAAGTTTACCTGATGGTTGGCCAAGGGCGGGTAGCCTAGCCAGGATAGGGCACAGGCCTCCGGAGCCTGAGGTCGGGGGTTCGAATCCCTCCCCGCCCGCCACAAGGTCACTCACAAGGCCACCTTCAATAACCCCCTCGTAAAACGAGACCTCTTCAAACGGCGTGACTGCGCTATTGGAATCCTCACAATAGACGCTGTACGTGTCCTATCTTTGTCAGACATTTCGCTTACAAATTGGGCAACGCAGTAGCGGTCAACAGCGATGTGTCGCGGGTTCGGGTAAACGCTAAATAATCTGCTGCAAAGTATCAAACTTGACTCGTAAGGCGAGTGAGTGACATGGAAGCTACCGGTGTTTTCGTTCCACAAGCCTGAGCACTCGGCATACGAGAAGCATTTCATTAGGAAGTTAT
>DATIYC010000093.1:0-2679 GCA_035517955.1 Candidatus Acidiferrales bacterium
TCCCTGGCCAGAAACATTTGAATCATTTTTATTTCAACGATGAGGACAACCAGGCCAACAACAAGGTCGGCGCATACCGCTTTTCATCTTCGATAGTGCCTTATCGATTCTAATGCTTCTCGTCTCCGACTTCTTGCCCGATGTAACCCAGCAGATCCATTCACTGCGTGCAAGCGGTGTAATGTCCTCCCACACTTCTCGCACTTTCGGATCAGAGATGATGGCCCTTCGAAAATCCGAAGGCAGTTTGTGCGCCGGTCCTGTAGAAATTTTTCTGGTCTTTGCGGTTTGAGTCATAATCAATCAATCTCCACTAACAGTTCCTTCCTTACCCGGACCTTCCTTCCCGTAATGGGAGACACTGATTATTTTCGAATTCTTGAATACCGAAGTATAGAATTTGGCTGCTGACTCTGCGTTGTTATTGTGCGGGGTAATGTTCTGCATGGAGGATATCGCGGCATCCTCCTAATTGGATTTGAGAGCATAAATAACTAAGTGACACCGGGAAAAAATAACAGGGGTTCAAAACTAGCCTCAATATTCTGCGATGAACCGAGTACACTTCTTACATTGGAAATTCGTCTGATCTAGTATGAGAATTGGATCGACTGAACGCTTTACATTACAGGTACAAGCAAGCTAGTACTCTGAGAAGGTTGATGCGGCCGCGAGAGTCAGATGTTTGGCGGGACGGAACTGTACGAGAACGGCTATCCTGGTACTATAACGTGCTGCGAGATTTGAAGCCAGCAAAGTTCCTGATCTGCAAATCGCTTCTCTCCGCCAACAACCCTCACCTGATGTCAGAGGAGGAGTTATGGGAAGAGCATGGGAGATTGAAGGCTGAATTTTCGGATAGGCTCACAGAAATCAAAGGCAACGATACTTCGGCGAAGAGGCTTGAGAAGCCTGAGTTCAGTTTCTTGGATCTGAAGGTTGAGCTTCTGAAGCGCATGCTTCGCAAATGCATCTTCTGCGAGTGGCGTTGCAAGGTTGATCGAGTCGAGGACAAGAAGAGGGGTGCTTGCCACCTAGACCAGACCGCTCGGGTAGCCGCGTTCTTTCTTCACCACGGGGAAGAACCACCCGTAGTAGACCAACATGGTTCGGGCACAGTCTTCTTCGCCTCATGCACATTCAGATGCGTCTTTTGCCAGAACCATGATATTTCACAGGATGAGAACGCTGGCGCACCAGTTTCGCCAGCAAATCTTGCATTGATGATGAAATCGTTGAGGAGCGACGGCGCAGCGAACATCAACCTGGTCGGCGGTGAACCCACACCGAACCTTCACGTAATCATGGAAGCACTCAATCTCGCATCCGTCAACGTGCCTATTCTATGGAACAGCAACATGTACCTCTCCCCCGAATCAATGCAAATCCTAACCGACGTTGTGGACATTTGGTTGCCGGATTTCAAATGGGGCAACGATCAGTGCGCAGTCAAATACTCGAAAGTCCCCAGATATTTTGAAGCAGTCTCGCGAAATCACTTCCAAGCTCAAGAAAGAGGAGATGTGATTATCAGGCATCTAGTCATGCCTGGCCACTTGGAATGTTGCACCAAACCCATACTCACCTGGATAGCGAAGAACTGTCCACGCGTCCTCGTAAACATCATGAGTCAATACAGACCCGAATATCTGGTTGAACGTGAACCAAAGAAATATGGTGAGATCGTCCGCCGCCCAACATCTTATGAGACATATGAAGCTCGAAACTATGCTAGCCAACTCGGATTACTGTGGGAACCGGTCTCGTGACAATCCGACGCTGAGGGCATCTGAAGTTCAACTGCCTCTTTAGAGTCGTTTTGATGCCGACTTCCGGTTAGGCCATATTAGGGGAGTTGTTATACGGCTGATGTTGATTTTCTTGGAGATTCCAGTTACGATCTACACGTTAAACCATCAGCTGATCTACGATCTGCTTGGAGAGGGTAGGGGAAGCCTAGGTACGCGGAAGCAATTGACAAGTGACTTGGCTGTTAGGTACGATGACGCCAAAATTAGAACAGCTTTCGGGCTTGCTGAAATGGTTCAGATAACGTTGATCGTAGCGGAAGATGTCACTGAAAGAGTTGGGGCGAGTCTTATTGTCGATTGGTTGCTCAAGAAACTTGATACGAAGGAAGCCCGAGTAGTCAAATTAGAAATCGACAAGGTTGCTGTGAAACTAGATGAAGACGGGATCAAGAAAGCCGTGTTGGAGAGAATCAAGACGACAAGTCAGTAAAGCCCGTCCGGTCCTTTGAAACTTGAGTATACTGGTGTGCTCTCCCAAGGTTCAGAAAGTTTTTTTTGAGAAAGAACCTGACGTCATACGAATTGCTAACAGGTCCCGAGTCCCTGCCAGGGCGATGACGCAACCAGCTCTAAAATAGAATGTACCAGGAATTGAACAAGACTCGGCCCTAATGGCCATAATGATTTAGCAGAAAGCTCCTAGATCACGAATTTCGTTGTGAGCTCTTATTCGTCTTCGTAAAAGCGAGTGGGAGGATGCAGAACTTCGTCGTAATCGGAAGTGTTAAACCTACAACAGCCCAATCATACCTACACGTGATTTCGGTGCCGAAAGCGAAGAAGAAATCGAAGAAGAAATCGAAGTAATCAAGGAACCAACGATTTCCTTGCACCAGGAAGTTGAAGTAGGCTAGAGCCAGTCGCTCTC
>DATIYC010000094.1:0-2893 GCA_035517955.1 Candidatus Acidiferrales bacterium
CGCCATGAATGGATTGGGCGTCTGGTTTCCGTCTCAATTAAACTAGGGCATTATCCAGAACTCGTTGCCGTCTGGGTCTTTGAACATCGCATAGCTGCCCCACTCTTCCTTTGTTGGTTTAACTGTGAATTCCACACCCTTTCCGCTCAGTTCCTTGTAGACGCTGTCTAAGTCGTCAACGCTAAATGCAATGCCAGTGTTTCCTTGTTCCAATGGTTTTGACTCACACAGGTGTAGGACCACCTCCGAGCCCTTAGGTGCTACCGTCACCCAATGTCCTTCCTTGTCACGAATTTCAAAACCTAACTTTTCCCTATACCAATCCGCCGACTTATTGGCATCAGAAACAACCACGGCTACGTCAACTATCGATTTGAACAATCAAAATTCCCTCCACCAGAACTTCCTAAGTGATTACTTAAAAAATAACGGTACTTCTAGCCGGCCCGACCAGGCATGCCTCAATTCAGGACCGGGAAGGTACCGACTGAGGTGTTGGTTCGCAACGTTCTGCGTTACACTGGCAAGGCTGACCGGTCAGTGATTCTGGGCTCATCGATTGGTGAAGACGCAGCCCTCGTCTCACTTGGAAAGAACGTGCTCATTATGACGACGGACCCTGTCACGGGCGCAGCGGCAGACCTTGGCTGGCTCTCGGTTCACGTGAACGCAAACGACGTCGCATGCCGAGGAGGAACGCCCAGGTGGTTCCTATGCGACATTCTCCTCCCAGAAAAATCAGGCGTTGACCTACTCGACTCAATCATGAAACAGATCGATCATGCCGCAAGGGAGGTGGGAGTGGCAATCGTGGGCGGTCACACCGAAGTCACGCCAGGCTTGGAAAGACCGATTGTAGTCGGCTACATGATGGGCGTCGCTCAGAAGGGTAAGTTTGTGACCTCAAGCGGGGCGAAGCCGGGGGACGTCATTATCATGACGAAGAGCATTGGGATTGAGGGAACTGGAATTCTTGCCGCAGACTTCGCACACAAGCTGACCAGTAAAATTGATCGAAGAACCTTGGCCACGGCTAAGAAGATGAGGAGGTGGATTAGCGTGGTCAAAGAGGCGGAGTTGGCTGTTCAAGTTGGGGGCGTGAGGGCGATGCATGACCCAACTGAGGGAGGACTGTTGCAGGGAGTTTGGGAGTTGGCTGAGGCCTCGAAAGTTGGCTTCATGATTGACGCATCAAATATCTCAATCCGGTCTGAAACGGAGCGAATTTGTTCCGTCTTCGGCTTGGACCCGTTGAGGTTGATGAGTTCAGGCTGCCTTCTCATCATAGCTAACAAGCGAAAGAGCGGTAAGATCCTGCACCAGCTCGAATCACACGGTATTCCAGGATGCGTAATTGGAAAAATTACTGCGCTCAGAAGCGGGAGAAAGTTGATGGAAGAGGATGGACGGGTGAGAGAGATTGGTCCATCCGAGCGAGACGAGTTGTATAGGGTGATCGAATCCCACCGTCTCCGGTAGCCATCAAAATTAGAGGTTTTGATGGATCCATCAATCAGTTTCACCTTGCTCTCGTCCTTTTATCGTATCAGGCAACAAAAGCACATAAGATCGGGTGGTAAACTGTGTCGAGAGTAGGGGCTCTCGTTCAATTGTCTTCGGACATCGTCAAAGAGACGTTGGAGAGGCCGTCAGTTTTCAAGGACGAAGCGCCCCTTTCATTAGAATTCATACCCCGCAAGCTGCCCCACCGCGACGACCAAATGCGGTTCCTCACACAACTCTTCCGATTCTCCATCGACAGCCCCTTCTCCACAAGCCAACGAGTCCTCATCACCGGCGACGTGGGCACCGGCAAGACAGTGTTAGCCCAACGCTTCGGCACAGACCTCGTCAAAGCCGCGACGAGCCGCAAAGTCAACCTTCACTACGTTCACGTGAACTGCCGCGAGGCGAAAGGCAGCCTCTTCATGATCATCAAACGCGTCCTAACACAATTCGAGCCGGAGTTTCCTAAACGCGGCTTCGCACCCGAAGAACTCCTCCACACCCTAATGGATATGCTCGACGACAAAAACATGCACCTCATACTCGCCCTAGACGAAGTTGAGCACCTAATCAGGACCGAGGAATCAACCCCCATCTACAACCTAACACGCATCCAAGAAGAACGCGTCGAAAAACCAATCCGCCTCTCACTCATCTTCATCCTCCGCGAAATGGAATGCCTCCAAAAACTCGACAAAAGCACAATCGACACCCTCCAACGCAACATCGTCAAACTCGACAAGTACAACCCCCAGCAACTAATCGACATACTCAAAGACCGCATCAGCATAGCCTTCAAAGAGAACACCGTAACCGACGACGCACTCGAACTAGTGGCCGATATTGGCGGAGAAAGCGGTGACGCCAGGTACTCCATCGAACTTCTCTGGAGGGCGGGGAAGTATGCGGATTCCGAAGCCGCGAAACGAGTCCTAACTGATCATGTTAGAAAGGCGGCAGGAAGCGTTTACCAAACGTTCCGCGGGGACTATATCGCTGCCCTATCACCCCACGAAAAATACCTGCTACTCGCCTTAGCCAGAGTGCTTCGAGAATCTGAGGAAGCTTACGCAAACATAGGAACCGTTGAACGCGAATACAAAGCAGTCTGCGAAGAGTACAACGACAAACCCAGAAAACATACGCAAATCTGGAAGTACGCTCGCGGCCTCGGAGCTATAGGAGTGATTACGGCCTCAAAGTCAGGCGAAGGCATGCGCTGTAAAACAACCCTCCTCGGTCATCAAAATATACCCGCCTCCACTATGAATGAACAGTTAGAGGCAGCGTTAGCTAGCACACGCAAGAAACACCTCCGCAAATAACTCCCAGCTACTCAATCAGCACAACAAATAATTCCCCACCCAGCACCTCCTCTCTTGAGGTT
>DATIYC010000095.1:0-13137 GCA_035517955.1 Candidatus Acidiferrales bacterium
GGATAGTGTGTGGCAAGATCTCCGAAAGCATGATGCGCCTGTTACTGGCTCCTATTGCCCTGGCAGATTCTATGAAGGGTTCCTCTTTGACTGTTAGAACGATTGACCTGATCACTCTCGCAGTTCCGCTCCACCAGAGCATGCCTATGGCCAAGATTACGTTCCATACACTAGGTCCTAGATAGAGCGCGAGAATCATGATGAAGGGTAAATCGGGGATGAGAAGGAAGATGTCTGTTATTCGCATAAGCAGGTTCTCTACTATTCCTCCGAAATATCCTGCGACTATGCCGACAATCGTACCGAGCGCCGTAACAATCAGGGCTGCTGAAATTCCTACGAGTAGAGAAGTTTGTGCCCCATATAGCAACTCACTGAAGATGTCTTGTCCGGCATCGTTCGTTCCCAGAATGTGGCTTAAGCTTGGTGCGCCAAATGGTTGGTCAACGGTGAGCCATGGGTTGTAGGGTGCTATTATTGGAGCGGTTAATGCGATTGCAACTATAACCACGAATAATGTTAGACCTGCTAGGCCCAGTTTACTTTTGCGGTAAGACTTCCAAACTTCTGAAATTGTTTCTCGAGCGTGGTGAACGGTATTTAATTCTTGAGTCTGTTGCTTAGATGTCAATTTCAGGACCCCTTTCTAATCCTCGGATCCAAGACTGAGTATAGTGCGTCAGCGGTGAAATTTGCTGCGAGTATAACTATCGATAGAAGAATGAATTCGCCATTCATCAATGGGTAGTCGGCGTTTAAGATGGCCTGGTAAGCTAAACTGCCGACCCCGGGGTAGGAGAATACGGTTTCTACGAAAATCGCGCCTGCGATGATGAAGCCGAAGTCCATTGCCATCATCGTCATCGTTGGTAAGAGTGCGTTTCTCAAGCCGTGTTTGAAGAGGACCTTGTTCTGGGTCAAGCCCTTTGCTCGTGCAGTTACAATATAGTCCTCTGACAGGACTCCGACCATTATGTTTCTCAGGTAAAACGAATACCTGGAGATGTTGACGATAACTATTGTGATCGCAGGGAGAACAAGATGCCAGCCAATGTCGGCTATCGTGTCAATAGGACTTGCAAACGTGACTCCAGGCGTCATTGCGCCGAAGGTTGGAAATAGTGGGAATACGAAAGCAAACAAATAGATGAAAATAATTCCAACCCAGAAAAATGGAAATGAACTTGCGGTTAGTGAAACTACCAAAGCTGCTACGTCGAATTTACTCCCATATCTGGAAGCTTGCAACACTCCGATAACGATTCCAAGTGCGATGAAGATTGCCGTAGACATACCTAGAAGTAAGATGGTCCACGGTAGTCTCGTCAAGAGAACCGTAAACACTGGCTCACGGTACAAGAACGAGTATCCTAGGTTCCCGCCGAACAAGTTAGTATAGTAACTTAGATACTGATCAATTAACGGTTTATTTAGACCGAATGACGCGATCAGGTCCTGTCTAATGTTTGGTGGAATTCTGGGGTTATCTGCCAAGAGGGTTTTCGGATCAATGGGTGTTAGCCTAGGTAGCAGAAAGATTACTGTTGATATGACATAGAAGCTCGCGAGCATTACTGCCGCTTTCTTCAGTATGAAGGAAACGGCTCCCATCAAAAGTCCCTTCTATTTGTGTGCCTCAGCTGTCATGAAAGAAAAATTGTGCCACATACCTTCGTGAGGGTATGTGGTCGTTTGGTTTTGTAGTTAGCTTGTTTTCTTTCGCCTTGATACTACTGCGATTACTAGGATTGCAAGTATGGCGACTATTCCGACTGCTACCCAAGTCATGTCCGGCATGCTAGTCGAAGTGGCTGGCGCTGTGGAGTTTTGTGTCATGGTTTCGGAGGCTGTGTTCGAAGCTGCGGTAGCGGTGGCAGGTTGGAGGTTCATTAGGCTATACCAGTTCAAAATGCCTTGGAATGTATCGTCCGAGATAACGGGAGTAACCCAGCCTTGGAATTTGTCGGTTCTATAGGCGCTTATGGATGGTGAAAACGCGTAGCACAAGATGGGCAGGTCATCGGAGAGTACTTGTTGCATTCGGAAGATGTCATTTCGATATTCATCGAAACTTGTTGCAACTTTGTATTGAGCGAATAGCGCATTGTATGCTGAGCTGTTATAGTTGTACACGTTGAAGAATGCGCCTGGGAGGAAATGCCACCTCATATCGACTGAGGGCTCAACGGATATGCTGAACCATCCCAGCATGGCGATTGAATATTGTCCCGCGAATTCTTGTGAGATGATCGTTTTGTATGTTGTAGGTACAACGTTTAGCTTCACGCCGATTTGAGCGAAATTGCTCTGTATGAATTCGCCGGTGCGAAGTTCAGTTGGTGTATCTGACGCTGTTAGAAAGTCGAACTGGAGTTTTGTCCCATTCGGCGTTACGCGCACGCCATCAGGGCCCATTTTCCATCCTAGGTTGTCGAGGATTTGGTTCGCTTTGGCGACGTTGTATGTGTATTGTGTGACGTTTGGATTGTAGAATATCGGGTCGCCAGGTGTGACCCAACCTTGTTGTCCTGGTGTTCCGAAGCCGAAGAGAACTTGATGTACAAGTGTGTTGGTGTCAAGTGCGTAAGCTAACGCGTGTCTAAAGTCCTTGACGTTAATGGGGTATCGATTAAGGTTGAATGCCAAGTAGTTGTTTCTTAGTTGGGGTGTTGTTACCATCTTAATGTTTGGCACGCCCATTAGTGTCGCTACGTATGACGGATCCACGTAAATCATGTCTGCAGCTCCAGTCTGAAGATTGAGTACTTGCGTGTCTAAGCTTGGGATGAAATCGAAGATTACTTCGTCAAGTTTCGGTCTTCCGCCCCAGTAGTTCGGGTTCGCTTTGATCGTCAGATATTGTCCCTGTACCCATTTGTCTAGGATCCAAGGTCCGCTTCCAACCGGGTTTTGATTCTTGTATGAGTATGGATCGCTCAGTTTGGACCAGATGTGTTCCGGCAAGACTTTTCCGTAGTAGTTAGCGAATATGCTTCGCAAAACGTAGTCCTTGATGTAGGGAGCTTTGAGGAAGAAGTTTAGTGTGTAGTTGTCGACTACTTGTATGTGATCTATTTCAGACAAGCCAAGAAGGTCGTAGGAGTATTTGACGTCGTTAGCGGTTAATGGTGTACCGTCGGAGAAAGTAGCGTTATGGACGATATCGATCGTCCAAACAGTTCCGTTGGGACTAACAGCGTAGTTGGTAGCAAGCTTCGTGTGCATCGCGGAATCTAAGCCTTCAACAAAAAGTGTGTCGTAAAATCCGTTTATGAAAACATCTTCGATGGCAAGTGTGGATGTATAGGTGTTGAATGTATCGGGCTCTGTTCCTAAGGCGACGGTTAGTGTTCCTCCCGTTTGTTGGGCGGGAGATACCTGTGCAAAGGTCGCAGGTGTTCTTTGGACAAGAACCAACAGAAGAATGAAGGCGACTGTAACAAGTTTAGGAATTGTGAGACCTTTTTTCATTGTTCTCGCCCGTGCACGCCTGAAATAAATATAATTGACTTTGGTCCTGATTCCAACTTCGGATTGACGCCACTTAGACGAGTATATACTGAATATTCAGAAAGAAGTTACGCGGAAAAATATTGTTACAATCTCAAGCAACGCCGGTGTGATGGTGGAGATCATAACGGTTGTTGGTAGCCCGGAGGAGATCTTCGGGCACGTGTTTCTCGCCTTTCGAACTCCTGTCGGCAGGGTTCTCCTCGGTGAGGGGATCCAGAGCCGTCTAGTGGCAATTGGTGTTTTCTGGCGCCAATGCTATGCGTAGTCCCAACCGTTGTGTGGTTTGACCACTACACCACCGGGCTACCTGAATCAGCAGATTTCAGGCACGTATCTTAAAGTTTCGCACCAAACTCTGGAGTGTCCAAGTTCCGCATCCGGCACATTTATCGTGCCATAGCTAAGTCGGCGATGTCTACGTTGATTTCGCACATAGACTTGAGCGCGGATATCGCGGAAGTTGTCTCGTCAAGAACTCCACGACCCAAACCTAGCAAAGCGCGTTCTACAGCTTTGACTTCCTCTAGCGCTTTCCGTTGAAGATCTCCGACCTTGGAAATCGAGCTCAAGTCCCTAGAAAGCACTGCCTCCACGGCATTAGTATACATCAGGTTGATCGTCGCACCTGCTTGATTTAGTGAACGTGACAGTTGCTTCGGCAATACGTGATGTGGGGAGGGAACGTTGGTGGCGATTAGCGCGGATGCATCACCGAAATGTTCGATGAAGCTTGAAAGGATCCGGTAATCAAGGCAGTCGACTGGGCTTGCGTGAATTCGCTCAGCGGTCGTGAGGTCAGTGAGTGCATCTCGTACTATTCGGACTAGTAAGAAGTAGAGGCGGTCAACCTCTTCATCTCTCTCTACGACCGTCTTGGCTAGTTTACCGTCGCACGTTGTGAAGGCAGCAATCGCATCCTGTTGCATAGCCTTCGTCATCAGATGTAGTCGACGAATAATTCTCTCAGGGGATAGTAGAGAGGGCTCAATGAGGCATTGGATAATGATCTTCTGGGCGTCCTCTTCGACAATTTCCAAGCCCACTAGTTTCTTCAGAATCGATTTGACCTGTTCGCGAATGTTAGAATGCAGTACGAATCGTGACTCTATCTCAATCATATCGTATCCGAGAAGATACTTCTCTTCAATTTCTCGTTCAAGTGTTGGTCCAGGGTTGAGCTTGACGGTTCGTGACTCTCGATGGTTTTCCTCGTGGGATCCTAACAGTAGTTTACCGTCTTTTCCTTCGGTAAACGTCAGCACTGTGCCCCTTCGAACGCCGTGTATCGTTACCCAGGACTTGGGCAGTGTGATGAAGAAGGTGCCATCGGACGTCATTTGGACCTTCCTAGTGTCCAAAGCTCATCGTCTAATACGGTATCTTTAGAGACTCTAAAGGTTCTCGTCTTTCCATAGAGAACTCTTAAGTGATATGTGTTGGATGGGCTTGCGACCTAACTTGGCGCAGAAGCCCTCAACCTCACTGAAACTCTTACTCACCGCCGTCAACGCAGCCATATACGCTGGCATTGGAGCACTCTGGACTCTATTCCCACTTCTAATCTTCGGGGTAAGATTTTGGCCCCAAGTATTCGCCCCAGCCGTCTTCGCTGTATTGTTTGGGCCCTGGGTTGGCGGGGTTGGTGCTGGGATTGGCATATTCATTGCCGACGTACTATACGGACACCACGACGCTCTCCTCAGTCTACTGGTAGGCGTCCCGTCGAATTTCGTCGGATTCTATATTGTTGGATGGTTGAGTAATCATGACTTCAAGAACATAACCCGCCGTTTGCTGGTCTTCAGCACAATCCTCATTCAACCAATTTACGCAGTTGCCCTAGTTTACGGGTTCTACCTCCTTCTTGGATTGAGCGGCTTACAATCGTCATCAACCTACCTCGGCCTCGTGGGATTGATTGTTGTCGTCGCTGTTCTAGGCCTCATGTTTCTGAAGAATAAATGGGTCGAATTCGAGGCCGCGGCTTCAATAGGCCTGGGTATTGGAACAGCTATAATTGGTGTTGGCATCGTTGTTTACAGTGCAATCTTCGGATTGCCAGTAGCGGTTGGTCTTGGAACAAAACCTCTCGGGAATGCCTTCATGTACATCGTCGCGGCATCAAACTACTTCACCGAAATACCGTTCATGGTAATTCTCACACCGCCGATTGCAGCAGCATGCCGGAAAGCGTTTCCCAGCCTTCAAATCATGAACAAACAGCAGACAAAGACTTGACGTGAGTTCAGACGGCTCTTGCCAGTTTCGGAGGCCTACTGCCCAGCAGGCATATCGAGCTTCTTCGAGATCTGCAACACTGACCGCTCAGGCAATCCAATCACTGACCCCGCCCTGATTGGATCGAGGGGCGGCGGGTTTGCAATCAACCGCGGGCTCACTGTCCGAGTCGTTGCCAAGAAGGCGGATAAGGCCAAGGTAGAGGTTCGACTAAACTCCAAGCCCGCTCCCCAAGCTCAAACAACAATATGGGCGATCCAGGAGTTACTCAAAACCAAGGGGCTTGCGTTCGCCGTCAACGTTGACGCAACTGTTCGCGTCCCTATCGCCGCAGGATTCGGTACAAGCGCGGCCGGCACTTTCGCTGCATGCCGAGCGCTCGCAGACGCCGTTGACATTCCAGCGACCCTTTACGAGCTTGGGAGAATCACCCACGTGGCTGAGGTCATAAACCATACTGGTTTGGGTACTGCGTCTGCGCTGCTGAATGGAGGATTTGTTATAGTTACCGAGCCTGGAGCACCTACGGTGGGGCGAGTTGACAGCCTCTTCTTCCCCGAATCCCACTCCATCATCTGCGCCTACCTTGGGCCAATGTCAACTCGTGAAACACTCGGAAAACAGGACATTGTTTCCAAAGTCAACGAACCCGCAAGCAGGGCAATGGAAGCAATCAGACGAACTCCGAACGTGACTACATTCCTTGCAGAGGCTAGGAAATTCGGGGCCGAAGCCGGATTCGAGTCTCCGCGAGTCTCACGCGTGATCAAGACAATGATTAGTGCCGGAGCAATTGGTGCCGCGCAAAACATGATCGGAGAAGCAGTTCACGCTGTTGCCCCAGACTGGAAAGTGAAGAAAATCATTACTGCAGTCAGAAAGGCGATTCCATCGGTGAGTGTTTTTGCTAGCCGACTTGACGACCGCGGAGTTCGACTATTGAAAAGGAATCCAAAGCACTAAATTCATTGATCTAAGACCTTGCGGACACGTCATTAGCGACGACTCAAAGGGAAGGCAGCTTGAGCAGCAAAAACGCTACTAAGCCTCACACTAAGTACCGCGTCGTCGCGATGGGAGGCACCTTCGATGTACTCCATCGAGGTCACAGGAAACTGCTCAAGCAAGCTTTCGAAGTCGGCCAAAATGTAATGATTGGCGTAACAACGGATCGCTTCGCTCGATCTCTTCACAAACCTCACAAGTTCGACTCATACGCTAAAAGGAAAAGCGACTTGGAACGACTCTTGAAACGCTGGGGACTCTTCTCGCGGGCACGAATCGTTCCACTAGACGATAGGTTTGGACCTACGGCCACGTCTTCAAATATTCAAGCTCTAGTCGTAAGCAGAAGAACGATCGAGACGGCTTACGCAATTAACGCTAAGAGAAAGACCAATGGCCTAAAACCGCTAATAATTGACCCAATCGATTTGATACTTGCAGAGGATAGGCGACCGATCTCGTCTACTAGGATAAGGCGAGGGCGAATCGATCGCGAAGGCAGGCTAGTAGACTAAAATCGAGTGGAACCGATTTCCCGCTGCCTGAGTTCAAGCTCGATAGAACAGGTTGGGCTCGTTTAGGCAGCTCTCTGCCCGCATAAACAGTGCCTAGAACTTCATATAATACACGCTCTGGTGGGCAAAAAGTCCCTTAGACGTGCGCCCAGAGCTTGTAGGCAGAGGATTGCTTGCAGATCTGGCTACACGTGCAGAGCGGTTTCGGAGCGAACTCTGCTGGTACCCATGGCTCTAGCGAGAATAGTGGTTCCTGGAGACCGCATTTCAGGCAGAAGACGCCTTCCATGGTCCACGCGAAGTGGTCGCTGCCGCATATGCACATAGGCTCGGCGTATTCGAAGTCGGCGCTTGAGAGGCGTCGGCTGCGTGCGATTAGTTGGAGGTTGGAGTATCGCCTGCGTTTCCACTCCAGGTAGCAGGCCTTGTTGCCACACAGCTTTCTCGGCCTGCCGAAGACGTATCCCATGACTTGGCCGCAAATGATGCACCGGCTTGTCTTTTCCAAAGTTCTGTTCACTATCCGACTTTTCTGTCAGCTACCCTCGGCCAAATTCTGCCTTTTTTTCGAATGCGTGCAACGTGCTAAGGAATCCTCCAAGTAATATTCCCTTCTAATGGAATCCTCACCCATCCCTATGTCAGCCCGCTCACTACTACTTAGACGATAATCGTTTGGCGGTCAAGGGGATACGTCAGGGGGAAGGATGAAACTGAATCGCCCCCAAAACAAAAACCCTCTCTCAAAACCGGTTCGACACTCCAACCGCTCTCTCGCCCCGCTCTGCTCTCTCTACGCCGGTTTCGCTCTTTTGCCCGCTTTTCCAATTTTCTCCTTTTCTCGGCACCCGGTGCAATTTCCGCGCTAAACGCGTACTTCTGAAATTCCGTCGGAATTTACTACGGTTTTTGAACCCGAATTTCCGTCCCACCACGATTTCAGGGGATTAGGGCTAGATCACAGTTTTTTGGTGATTTGCACGCTGCGATTTTTTGGAGGGCGGCTTCCAAAGACCAGCCGCGAGTTTGACGGAAGACTCGCCCTCGTGCCCTTTACCAGCCGGTTAATATCTGGATCAAGAGCGATGCGTTTCTCTAGGCTGAAACTTGGCTTCGGATCCTAAAACGCGGTTCACGCGTCATGCTGAGTACTACTCGAAATATCGCCCGAATTATCCGGCGTCATTGTTAGATTTCATGGAACGAGAGTTAGGGTTGTCGAACAGGTCGATCGTAGCGGATGTGGGCTCGGGGACAGGAATTCTTGCGAAGATGCTCCTGCAGAATGGGAACGTTGTTTTCGGCGTCGAGCCGAACGATGAGATGCGGAGTATCGCCGAAGCTAACCTTTCTGGGTATCGCAACTTCAGAAGCGTCGGCGCTTCCGCGGAATCAACCATGCTGCCCGACAGTAGTGTCGACTACGTTACGTGTGCTCAATCGTTTCATTGGTTCGACCGAATCCGAGCTCGGAAGGAGTTTCAAAGGATTCTGAAGGAAAATGGTTGGGTTGTGCTAGTCTGGAATTCTCGCAGAACCAGCACCCCATTTCTTCGAGCCTACAACGAGATGGTCAGGCGAAAACCGTTCGAACAGCGTGCAGTGCACCATGAGGATTTGACTGACGAAATTCTTTCCAATTTCCTAGGGTCTCATCGGACCGTGAAAGTGCCCAACATTCAGGATTGTGACGAGGAATCTTTCAAGGGACGAGTCCTTTCAGCCTCATACTCCCCACTCCCCGGCGACACATCATACGAAGAGCTGTTGAGTTCGTTGTCAGAGCTATTCGAGCGGTTTCAGGTAAATGGCAGGGTTAGGTTCGAATACGACACGGAGGTTTACGCAGGACAGTTGCGTTAGCTGTTCCTAGACGTCGAGAACCATGACAACGAGTCCAATTTCTTGGAGAGTGTAATGCAGTCGGAGATTGGAGGTGTATTGCCCTCGGCCATAGCGTATTCAGGTGGCTGGGGAACTGTCCTCAAGAAAATGCAAGCGATAATGGCACCGGGCGTTACTCCCTATGTCGTAGGGTGGGGCTCACCTTTTCCGAGGATGGATACTGATTGATGGTCTTGTGAATTGATTGGGCGGTCAATTTGAAGCGACCACCTTCCTAAGGTCAAGACCCTGAACCAAGCAATAATTTTCTTGAAACCACATCTAATCTTACCGGAGCAGCCAAATTATCAGCGTACGATTGGGATCGAGATCGTCAGACAATTTCGGAGTTGCATATCCGATCGGTGCTAAGAAGGGTCATACGGTTTCACAAGTGCTTTGGTCATGATGCACAAGATCCCGTGATTCTTGATCGCAACGATGAGGTTCGTTGTTGTAGGCCCGGATTTGGGTTGTTGAGGTGTGTTTTTTTCAATGGAAACCTAGGGGTTTGGCGGACCAAAGTAGTGGGTCAGTGCATGGGCATGAATTCTTACGTGTGTTAGAATTCACGCCTTGATTTGTGGCTGTGATGGGAGATGGGGATTCTTTACCGCTGTCACTCCCCAATTCTTAGATCGATCAGAGATTAGAAGAAGGACCGAAAAATGGCTTCAACCCGACATGTATCAGAATTGAAGTGTTTCCGGCAAAACGATTCACGTCTCGCGCGTTTCTGTTGGGCTTTCGTGTGCTGAACGGCTTTGTTCTCCGCGGCCAGTTGGCTCTTTGAATTTCCGATGGCCAACCGAACAAGAACGTTAACCACGAGAACGCTGACCGTGCTCGAGCGTCCACGAATAGGAAGGATCCCTAGGGAGGATTACTACGCGGAGCGCCAGCGCAGGTGGGTATGGGTCTTCCCAAAGATCGACAAACACTCAACCCTAAATCAGATCGTCGACCTCGACAGTTTCTGCGCCGTTCTCTTCTCACACAGCATCAAGAAACAAGGCGTGGCCAAAGCCATCATCGAAATCCTTGTTGAGGAGAAGAAACCAATGTACCTCAGGGACCTGCACCACAAAGTGATTCTACGAATCAAAGTTAGCGCTCAAACTCTCAGCGACACCTACAAAGCCATGCTCAGGAGCGGGCTGCTGGAGAAGAAGTACAGGAACGAGCCCACGAAGCTGAGCGTTCAGTTCGCGAACCGGTTGAGGGACTTGGCTACTTACTGGGACAATTACCTGGCCGCGAAGACCGCGAACTAAGCGCTCCAATTTATTGGAGTGTAGCGGAACTCTCCAATTTTTTGGACCTAGAGCGTGTACCTTACGTCAGGCTGCTTTTGTGGTGGCGCATTCTGGGGTTGCGGAATTGGCGGGAGCGGCGGTGGAACGCTTAGGCTTCTCGAAATCAATATTGCATCAGCCATAGCCGCGTTTGAAACGGCCTGAACAAGTTGGACGGGCGGCGACTTCTGAGCCTTATGCTCGTCCACAATTTTCTTCGTATCTTGGGCATCTCCGGAAATTTTCGCTTTTCCCTTGATGCTGATTTGTGCGATTGATGGCGTGTAATTGACGGTAAAAACGAATGGTGCGTCAAGTGTACCATCCGAGCGCTGGTCGATGTCGAGCATGTTGATGTTCACCCCGATCTGAACTTGGGGTGGCATCGGGCGGTCCATTTCCCAAAACCGCTCGGCTGACATGCTTGTCACAAAAATGTTCACGTGTATCAATCCAATGTCCACAGGATTTCAGCCGACCTGTCACTGGCGCTTTAAACATTGTCACCGAAACCGCTTTGTGATCAATTTTCAACGCGAAAAATTGACGTGTTCATGCGTGTAACTCTAAAGTTGATTTTCCGTCGGAAAAAAGCTCGGAAATTGAACCGGAAGTTATGAAAATGAAAGAAGGCGTTGCAAGTTTCGTGGTTACGAAAAAAAGGATGCCGGACGGGCGCGTTTACGAATCGCCGCGGATTTACCTCCCGACGAAGCTGACTACCGACTCCAATTTTCCGTTCGCCAAGGGATCCTTGAGGCTGTACGTGAGAGTTGCGGGTGAGAGGTTGCTGGTTGAGCGGGCGGGACCAAGTGTCCTGAAGAGGTTTGGTAGGACGAAGAGGAAGAGGGTTCGAAAAGCCAAACGACGCAAGCGCTAGCTTACCGAGAAATGCAACCGGAATGACTGAGTAGGCATCTCCTCAGCTCGCAGCACCGAAAATTTCCCAATCTCGGATATGTCCGAGATATGAGTTCCACCGCAGGGAATTGGCTCGCAGCCGGCAATCGTGACTATTCGGACTTCTTCAAGGTCTGGAAGTCTATCAAAGTTCGGAGCGTTCTGGAGAGCTCGACCACTCTCCTCGCGACTCAGGAACTCAATCCTCACGGGCGCCCCCTTGCGAATCATCTCGTTGCCCATCTCCTCCACCTTGTGCAAGACCTCTTGGTCAGGCGGGCGACCCGCGTAGCCAACATAACATGGTTCGTCTAACCAGGAATCAGTTGTCTGAACCCGCTTTCCAGTTGTACTAGCAAGACAATGGTCAAGCAGGTGCGCAGTGGTGTGTCTTCGCATAACCAAGTAGCGGTAATTCCAATCCAACTCGCTCGTAACTGGCCCCTCAGTCGGAATACCCTCAACGAGCTTGCCCCAGTGAAGAATGACGCCGTTGTGGTGGAGTGCCTTCTTGACCGTGAGCTTGAAAGTCGCAGTTTGCATGGTTCCACGGTCGGAGGGTTGCCCTCCGCCCTTGGCGTGAAAGATCGTGCGGTCTAGGACTAAGTAGGCGTGAGTTCGCTTCTCGGGAACGACCCTGATAATGTTCGCTTCGTCCTTGCGGCGATTCATATCATCAAGGTATACGAGTTCGGTCTTAGGAAGACCTATAGCCATCTCGCCTAAGTCCAAATTTCTACGCCCCAAAGTTTTCAGCTGACGGAACGAGGCTTAAGAAAAAGTCTATGGTAGCTCCGTCAGATCTCGTGCAAGATTCACATACAGATACCAATACCGACCGAGACGGTCAACTGTTCGAATCAGGGCAACAATCGCATGACGACAGCGCCGGCCGATCTTTCGCGCGAGTGTATCCTCTCTGATTGATTTTTGGGTTCAGAATGCCAGTATTTGCACTGATTCTCGGTCCAAATGTTAATACTGAATTCGTTCGCAAGCCCGATCTGGTCGAGATGGCGAAATCGAAAGTATTCTTCAGTGACCGAAAGGCAGAATCGTACTACAACATGCTCGACAAACTGGAACACGTACTCAACCAACTCGGCATTCCAGAAACAATTCAGCAAGGGGAGAAAGTGATGATCAAGACACATTTCGGCCAATGGGGCAACACGAACTACATTCGCCCAGCATATGTCCGGAAAGTGGTTGAGCTTGTGCGTTCTGCTGACGCCGAGCCCTTCGTGGCAGAATCATGCGGTTTGGGTTATGGTAGCGAGGGGCGGTATGGGGGAAGGAGCACCGCTCCAGAATACGTTGCCATGGCGGCCCTGAATGGTTTCAGCGAAGGAACTTTGGGTGCACCAGTCATCATAGCGGATGGTTACTGGGGAACAGACACATTCAACGTAGAAGTGGACGGGACATTCGTAAAGAACGTGGATGTGGCAGCGGCGGTGTTGGATTGCGATAGAGTAATCGTCCTCAGCCACGCAAAGGGCCATCTTCACGGTGGCATCGCAGGCAGCCTCAAGAATCTTGGGATAGGCCTGGTCGGCAAACGAGGGAAAGCAGCAATGCATACCACTGGCCCTCTCAAGGTCGACCCAGCCAAGTGTCGTGGCCCTGAATGCTCCCAATGCCTTGACGTATGCCCCGTAAGATGCATCACGATGAACGAGAAAGCCGAGATCGACTCGGAGGAATGCATCGCTTGTGTGCATTGCAGCAGCGTCTGCGACGAGATCGAGGCTAGAGCCATCACAGTGGATTGGAGGCCTGAGCAT
>DATIYC010000096.1:0-3769 GCA_035517955.1 Candidatus Acidiferrales bacterium
GCTCCCTCGACCAGATACGTGCCGCCTAATCTGAGCATGTCAAGTCCTTCTGAGAGAATGTTTGGGTCGCCAGTACATTCAACCACTAAGTCCGCACCCAAACCCTGTGTTAGGTTCAACACTTTTTGGATTCGTTCTTGCTGACTCGCAGATTCGTTGAGGCTAATCGTCTCATTTACTCCTAGTTGTTTTGCGAGTTTCAAACGATACTCAGACTTGTCGATTGCTATGATTCGTGCGGCTCCCAGCATTTTCGCCATGAAAGCGTTACAGATGCCTAAAGGGCCGATACCTTGAATTACAACGGTATCCGCGGGAGCATACCCCTCCTTCGAATTTGGTCCCTGAAAGGCCCGCCCGAAAGCTCCGTAGGCTACAGCCATCTGCTCCGCCAAAACAGCTTCCTCGTCAGAAAGCTTCGTAGGAACACGAAACATGAACGTACCAGGAAGCACATACATCATTTCAGCCCAGCCACCGAAAAGGTGTGGAGGATCCTTACAGCTGATTACGTCCCCATAGCTCCGATGATTAAGACACCAAGGATACCCGTAGATATTCCTACAGTAGTAACAGTGACCGCAAACTATGTCCGCCGAGATAACGACGCGTTCTCCCGCTCTTAGTGGTGGACCTTCGGTCACCATTGTCTGGGCAGCCTCCTTCCCTATGGTGTCAACGACGCCCAAATTCTCGTGACCGGGAATAACTGGGAAGGTCACGACGGCACCGGGCAAGCCCAGGTTCATTTGTCCAGAGTACATGTGTTTGTCCGTTCCGCAAATAGCCGACCCGAGCATTCGAACAACTGCGGATTTTTCATTCGATGAAGGCACTGGAAAGCTTTCAGTCCGCATTATTTTTGGTCCAGTCATAACCGCGGCTTCGACTTGATCCTTCAATGATTTGTCCTCAGAGTATGTTCTGGAGAATTGACTTATGAATCGATTGAAGAGGGTTTTAAGTCGGTTTCGCGCGACTGCGCAGGCTCGTCTTCGAACGGCTAAGAAAACTCCAACCTCATTGATACGGCATCGTTGGTAATCTTACGGCCCAATAATTACCGCCAATTCTCGGATGCTAAGTCTTTTATGCGAATTCATGCGAAACAATAGACGAAGCCGCATGTCTTCTCCTAAACTGTTTGTTCGTGAGGCAACAGGCCTCGTTAAGGCATTAGGATTCTTTGATCAATTCATCATCTCCCAAGCAATTATCAACATTCTTGGTGGTTTCGTCTTAACCGCCCTATTCGCGCCGTACTACTTTCCTGGGGCTGACCTTTCCACTGTTTTCGCACTGGGCTCCATTCCGGCACTGGCTATGGCCTATGTTTACTCGAAGCTGAGTGCTGCCATTCCAAGAAGTGGTGGAGATTACATCTGGTCAAGCAGAATCTTGGGACCGTTTTTTGGGTCAATACAGTTCATGTTTCTCTTCACTGGAACTGTCATCATTGGAATCGGGTTGAGTATCTGGTCAGCCTCAGCTGTGGCGCTATCCCAACTAGCCTTCGCATTGGGCGTGTCCACCAATAATGCAGGCATGATTGGCATCGCCACTGGCCTAAGCCAGGCGAGCCTTGGATACCCAACATCTGTTGCCATGGCAGTAGTGGTTACTATTATCGCTCTACTCGGGCTGCGTGTATATTCATGGTTCCAGAAGATTAGCTACTTTTTGTACTATATCATAGCCGCGTTGTTCTTGGTTCTTCTCTTTACGGTAGACCCTTCAAGTCTTCCCGGACAGTTTAATCATGCAATGCAGGTGGCGGGTTACAATGTTACTTACAATGGCATGCTTCAGCAAGCAGCTGCACAGGGTTTTGCTGGAACATCATTTAACTTGACGAACTCGCTGCTTGCAGCCATTCCTTGGGGTTTCCTAACGTTCACTGGTTTCAACTTCGGATCGTACCTTGCTGGTGAGACGAAGAATGTCAAGAACTCGATGACGCGTGCTCTGTTTCTGTCGGTCATAGTGACAATCATTGCGCTAGTCGTTATGGGTATCATGGTCTACAGGGATTTTGGCTCTGCATTCCTGAATGCGGCGAGCTACATCGCAGCTACTAGCCCGTCAACGCTTCCTGCACTACCGACGGCGACCATGCTGTTATCAGTAGTGAACCCGGTTTTTGCGTCCCTGCTCAGCCTAGGACTCTACTTGGGCTGGCTAGTGGTGAGCGTTGCTTACGTAGTCACGATGTCGCGGATGCTCTTTGCCGCGGCATTTGATCGCTTGCTACCAACGAAATTTGCCGATGTCAGCGATAGGTTCCACTCTCCAGGATGGGCAACCGTGTTCATTGGAGTAATTGTCTTCATCTATCTAACGATTTACTGGAACTATGGTTGGGCGGCAACATGGCTCAACACATCATTGGTGGCTCCGGTTGGCTACCTTCTCCCACTCGTAGCTACGCTTCTCTTTCCGTTCGTAAAGCCCGACCTGTTCAAACGAACCGTTGGCTCAATGGGCAGTAGTGCCACAATAGCTTTCGCGTCTTTTGTCGGAGTAGCAGCATTCGCATTCTATATTATCGCAGAGAGTTTTCCAATTAGCGGGGCACTGGGTGTAGTATTCCTAGGCAGTAACCTGAGTTTGGCGTACGGAGTTATCGTAGGGTTAGTGGTCATTGGAATCCTAATGTACGCTACAGGCAAAGCAAGATTGACAGCCCTCGGAATCAATATCAAGGCGCTTTACGCTGAAATCCCGCCCGAATGATACTCAGACACCCAACGCATCCAAACTACTCTTGGCCTTAGCAAGCACAGAATCAGCATCCATCTCCCAATACTTCTCGTTGAATAACTCGACTGAAATTGGGCCATTGAAGTTCAGTGCCTGAAGATCACGAATGAATTCACACACATTCATCACACCTTCCAATGGCATTAGGCGACTCGTGTCTCGCAAGACGGAGATCTGAGATGCTGGGGCGTCGTTTATGTGAAACGCCCAGAGAAGCGAGGCGTCGTCACTCGGAATATCACTGACCTTCTCACCGGACCGGTACATGTGAAACGCATCTAGTACCAGACCGATACCGTGATTCCACCGATGTATTCCACTGAGGCTTTCCGCAAGGGAGTGAATCACCCTTTCATCGTAACTCACATACTCAAAACCTAAACGAACGTGGTGATCTTTCGCCATCTTTCCGGTTTGATTCATTAATTCATCAAATCTTGTCGCCATATTACTCTGTTCCGGAGACTTCACCTCACTCGGATTCACTACGACTATGTCACAGTTGAGCGAGCGAGCTAAGTTGATGATTTCTTCGCATCTTTGTAGCGACCCCTTCATTTCGTCCTGAGTCAATATTGGATAGTTCTCGATAGCATTCAGACTAACGATTCGGAGATTAGACTCGTGAATCTTCTCCAGAAGCGAGTCGAGACCGACTCTTCTAATGCATTCCTCAACTTTAGCTATGTCTAATTCGACTGCTGTGAATGAATGTTTTCTTGCGAGTTCAAGAAACCGGATTGTGTCTGCCGGCATTACTGTGGCTTGGTTGATGCACGGAAACATGACTTCCGACCGTATTGTTTGCTTAGGCGAAGAGTTGGACGGGTTTTCCTTCTGTGAAGCGGTTGAGACGAAACTCTTTGACATCCACGCCCTTCGTCTTCCCGTCCAGAACGAACTCGGCCATCAAGCGCCCAGTTGCAGGTGAGAACCGAAAGCCATGTCCACTGAAACCTACAGCACAGTACACTCCGTCGAAACCGGGCAACTGATCAAGGATTGGATG
>DATIYC010000097.1:0-5842 GCA_035517955.1 Candidatus Acidiferrales bacterium
TTTGGTGCGGGGGCGGGGATTCGAACCCCGGAACCCCTACGGGACAGGGTCCTAAGCCCTCCGCGCATTTCTGCTCTGCGCCTTTGACCTGGCTTGGCAACCCCCGCGCCCGGCTAAGCAGGGCGATTCATTCCAGCGATAAATAAACCCAAGTTCCCTTTAGCGAGAACACAATTCCTCGTGCCCACTGATTCAGCTAAGAGAATTATCGAATTACGATTAAGAAGAACGCGACTACGAGCAGGATTCTGTAGATGCCGAATGGAACGAAACTGTGCTTACGCACGTAACCCAGAAAGAACTTGATAGCGGGCATCGCAACCAAGAAGGACACCACAAAACCCACCAGCAGTAAGTCCACCTGCCCAGCAGAGAATTCGCTGTAAGACATTAAGAGGTCGAACCCAGACGCTGCAACCATCGTCGGCACAGCCAACAGAATCGAGAACAATACGATTGTTTGCCGCTTCATGCCCAACGCCAACCCACCCATAATCGTCGGGGCCGACCGTGAGACTCCTGGAATTATAGAAACAGCTTGAAAGAGGCCGATGAGGAGGCAGTGCTTGTAAGGAATCTTTGACATTTCCCTCTCCTCAATCACCGATCGCTCCTTGTACCTCCACTCGAAGAGCACAATGAAAATCCCACCCAGCAACAAAGCCCAAAGAACAATCTGCTCATTTCCAAACAGCACGTCCTTGAAAATGCGGTAGAAGGCTAGGCCGACGATGCCGGTAGGAATGAAAGCTACGATCAATCGTTTCAAAACTTCAAAATCCAAAAAGAAACGCCAATACAGCACCACCACAGCCAGGATCGAACCGAACTCTAAGGCAATCTCGAAACTCTTCACAAACTCCGTCTGCCCCACATTCAACAGCACAGCGGCCAGAATCGTATGCCCTGTGGATGAGATGGGAAGAAATTCGGTAAGCCCCTCCACAACCGCGAGGATGATTGCATCAAACAGATCCATGAATCAAGACCAAACTCTGAACTCGCCGACAACCAAAGCCACGATAAATTAGCGTTCCGGTTCACATCAAACGCCTCCAAGGAACACTTAATTTCGGCGACAGGCCCACGAACGAATCGGAAAAATTGGCGATAAGAATCGACGAGCACAGCACGCTTGTGGTCGTCGACATTCAGAACGACTTCTGTCCAGGCGGAGCCCTCGCCGTCCCCGATGGCGACAAAGTCATCCCCGTCATCAACAAGTACATCCAATTCTTCAGGGAACATCAAGGGGAAATCATCTACACCAGGGATTGGCATCCCCCAGACCACAGCTCATTCAAAGCACAGGGAGGCCCATGGCCGCCGCATTGCGTGCAAGAAACAGAAGGCGCCAAGTTCCACCCACAACTACTACCACCACCCCCAGGCGAAATTGTCTCTAAAGCTGAACGAAAAGACGAGGCGTACTCATTCTTCCAAGGCACCGACCTAACGCACAGGCTGCAGCGACTAAAGCTTCGCTTAGGGCTGAGGGGCGGAGTCAACGCATTGTTCGTCGGTGGCCTAGCGACTGATTATTGCGTTAAGGCGACGGTGATCGACGCTATAGGGCTGGGGTTCAAGGTCTACTACCTAGACGACGCGTCGAAAGGAGTCAATGTCAAACCAAACGACTCCGAACTAGCCATTCGTGAGATGGTTTCGTACGGCGCCCAACGAATTACACTAAACGACTTAACTGGTTAGCTTAGCCGGGGAAGAAGTAGGGCAGGCTTTGGGAGGGTGGTGGGGCTTCGCTCCTCCGCACCGCAGGCCTTTCCTTCTCTTCGATCTTCACGATGCGTATCTGGTGGTGTTCCGCCAAAACCCTATAGTCATCACTCAACTTGAGTTGGTGTAGGGCGTGTTTCATGTGCAGCTTCATGTCCTTCACACCGTAATGTTTCCCGTTAACAGTGTCAGGGACGATGAGGACTTTGCCTTTCACTTGCACATCCGTCTTCAGCCGTTCGCCTAGAACTTCCGCTATCTCCTTACTCATCTTCTTGAGGTCGCCAAGCTCAACTTCAACCAAGACAGAAAGCCTAACAGAAAAATGAGCTATGGAACGCTAATACGCCTTACTCTAAGCGGTAGGGGGGTTTAGAGGGGGAGGCGTACGATCTCGCCGCACCCCTCACACCTGAGAAACTCATACTCATCGTTCCGGAACAAGAAACGAATTTTCTTCAGGTGCGTACAAACCTTACGAACTGCAGCAACTGCCAAACTATTTCACCAAACAACCCTTTCCACTCCGCGAAGGATAATCCGGAGACCTGCGTGAAAGTGTTCAATTCGAGACACGAAAACCACTACGTCACCCGAGTGGAAACGCAATAAGGCTAAGCCCTAACCCATGGTCATGCCGAAAGAGATATTTCGAAATTCCAAAGATGCCGCGCCGGTGTCAATGCCCAAGCGCACAAGAAACCCCACAATTTCCTGAGCGCAAAAAGCAAAACGCACAGTGAAAGTAATGCACACCTATTGACTCCGCCCTTCGTTAGATCGTCCAGGATTCAGCCCCAATCCGAAGTTTTCGCGGCTGACATAACGAGTGAGCATGGGAGTTACCATATCTTCTTCTTAGCGATGAATAGTGCAAGTGTATAGCAGCGGATTGGAAGCCACAATAGGCTGTAGGCGAGGGTTACAGCGAGACTGTTCTCTTCATACTGAGATCCGGAGTAGTAGCATGATGCGATCAGGAGAGTATAACCAAGAAAGAGGCTTAACCCAAAAACCCGGTTGAGCCTGAAAGACCACAGCAGAGATAGCAAGTAACCGACGGAAAGGGCAGCGTAAAGGGCTACTGCGTGCCGACTCAAATTGTAACGAGTCTGTTCCAATCCGCCAAGCATAAACCGAACTTGCCTTCGCAGTTGACGCATCACCGTCTCGTTCTTTCTCCACATGAAACAGACAGCGTTAGGAACGAATTCAGGTTTGATTCCACGTTTCTCAAGCAGTTTACCATAAACAACGTCTTCAAGCACCGTTTCCGTGGGCAAGGGGTTGGCTACGAGGAAGCTTCTCTGCATGTACATGCATCCCCCGAAATAGTACCAACGCAATGCCCCACTCCCAAACCCAATAAGCCGGTTCTTCATCGCCGCCGTGTTCTCTGATAATGCGTAGACAACACCACTACCCACAATCGGTTTCGTTCGTTCGAACGCGATCTTGAATGCCTCAAAGAATGTTGGGGTTAACTCCATGTCAGCATCCAAGACGAGTACATACTCGGTGTCGAGCTGTTTGGCGTAATGGTTGATTGTTTCCGCTTTGTTTCCAAACTGGACGCAGTCACGCTTGCTAAGACACTTATCGTGCCCAACAACAATTTTTTCTGGTTGAACGGTTTGTTCACTGAAACTTGAAACCAACTTCTCCGCTGCGTCGCAGTCGTTGCGGCACGGTACGATCACAGCTAAAGTAACCATCCCGTTTCTCTCCTTGAACGATTCTTCAAGTTATGTGAAACAGTAGTCTTGAGCGTGAATTGTATGCGTTGCTAGTGTGTTTACAGGGTTGCTTGTCCGGGCGTCCAATTTACGGGGCATGCTTTCCCAGTCTGCAGGGCTTGAAGAACTCTCAGAACTTCGTCAACGTTTTGTCCTAGGTCTGGGTCGATCATCATCTGGAATCTTACTCGCCCCTTTGGATCGATGATGAATGTTCCTCTTAGTGGCTCGCCTGATTTGTCGTCAAGGATGCCGTAGGCTCGGCAGGTTTCCTTCTTGAAGTCGCTTAGGAGAGGGTATTCGACTTTAGGTTGGAGCTGCTTTATCCAAGCCTCATGCGAATAAATGCTGTCAGCGCTCACTCCGTACACTTCAGCGTTGAGCCGCAAGAAGTCCGAATACCTCCTCGCGAATTCAGGAACCTCAGTGCTGCATACTGAAGTGAAATCTCCAGAATAGAAGAATACGACTGTCCACTTTCCGTCATAGCCCTCCCTGGCGAGGTTCGTTGAGAGGTCTACTTCTCCCTTAGTGGAGGTTAGCTTGAAGTTTGGGGCCGAGTCAAGCACTTTGACCATGTTGGGTCTAGATGTCAAGTGTCACGTTTTCCTTTAAGGTGAGCGATTTCGATCAGGAACTGCAGAATATGCGTGTCTGAGGTCCGAAAGGACTCCTCAATCGCGCACTCCTAGGCATTTTCCGTGCCGTAAGAATAGAATCCTTCGTTTTTCGGGAGCGTAACCCACCACCGTCCGAAATCAAATCAGCAACCTACCATTTTCAATGACAGGTTCGCCTTCCGCTTCAATCGTTGCGTCACCGAGGAATAGGTTGAGGTACAGGTTTGATGTGAAAGAGCCTCCGGATTCGAGACTCTCACCAATATGGAACCTAAACCATCCTTCGCCGAACCCCCAGTAGGTGGGCATTCGTGCTCCTTGCGGGGTAGGAAGAAGGGGGTTCGTGCCGAAAACAACTTCCCCCAAACGATCCCAGTCGCCCTCGAACTTAGACCGAATCTCCTGAAGTTCATCATTCCTCTGCCCGCCATCCATCTCGGTAATGTGACCGTCCTTGAAGGCTAGGTCGAGATGCGATGAGAATCGGTCCACGTCGAGTCCGAATCCGGTCCAGGGCGTTCGTCCACGAAGCCGTATCGTCCCGTTAACTGAGTCGGGTGCCGGCAATGAGCGTACTGCACCGCACGGAAACTCCTCCTCCCGATCCCTCGCACACACAGCCCTCAACACTTTCTCACGAGACGCATCACCATCATTACAATGGTACCAACCATTCTTCGGAAGCCTGAAGGACACATTAGTCCCTTCGCCCGTTCTCACTCTCACAGTCTTTCCGCGAATCGCTTCCACCAACCGACGCTGTCTCGTGCGCAAAGCTACATAATCTAAATCGAGTATACCTCGTTGGTAGATCTTCTCAAGTTCCACGTGGATAGGGTCACCTGGTGGAGTTCCGGCGTCCGCGAACCAGTGAAAATGAATCCCCCGCCCACGCCAGCGGCCCAGGATCCATTCGCTTTCTCCCTCACTGTAACTTCCCTCCCGGAACTGTGCGTGTGGAAGCCAGATGAAAACGTCTGCAGTATTCAGCAGCTCGAAATGAGCCTGCTGCTCACGCAACAACGCCGACACATCCTTCGCTTTACCATTCATGCCTCTCAGCGTTGAGAGTCGCGGCGTCCAGTTGAGAATTGTCGCCTGCTCAACACCTCCAGCACTCAATACTGCAGCTCGGAACGCGTCCAAACAATTAGGAAACTCCCATGGGTCCGCCAAGTAGACCACCCTCTCGCCAGGCTGAAGACGCAAACCATCACGAATAATTCGCTGAGCCATTCGATCCCAGTCCGGAGCCCAACTATTCTGCCGTTGGTCCATGCTCACTCACCAAACCAGCCTTCGCCCTAACACCCTCAAACACTTCAGCTGAAATAGTTAACAATGTTAGTTGCCCCACGTACTCCGAGTACAGAGCGTTATTGGGGGTATGTCTTTGGTGGTGCGCCCATCGGGAACACGTAGGCTACTTTGAAATTGCGGCAATGCAATTGATGGCTCAACATTGACAATCCTAGGCATCGATACTGTAGCAATAGTGGTGTCTAATCGAAGAAAAGCCGTACATTGGTTCACGGAAGTTTTGGGCTTACCAATTGCGTACATTGGACCCCCTGAGCCGAGTACGAATCCTACCAAACAGGGTTCTGTCGATAATCCCGGTCACTGGATCGAGCTTGGACCGCCGCGGCCCTTAACTAGAGTTCATCTTTGCGAGTTGGAAGATCATAGAATCGAACCGGGCGCCACAGGAATCACCTTCCTCACAGACAACATCCTAGGCGAGTATGAGAG
>DATIYC010000098.1:0-29330 GCA_035517955.1 Candidatus Acidiferrales bacterium
TAGGTAGGGTGGCAAGTTTTTGGTTGGGAAGAGTGCCCCACTGAAGAAGAATAAGGGGAAAACCAGGAAGCTGACGACCAACTGGAACCCTTCAACGCTCTCCATATTCGAACCAATGATAAGCCCGAGACTGACGAGGGCTGAGGCAAGTACGAACATGAACAGAAATGCCATGACTATCGCTAGAAACGTGTAGCTCACACCCAAAACTAAACCGAATACAAGCATCGCACATCCTTGCAACAGGGCATCTATGCTGCCCCCCACCATTTTCCCTGCAAAGATCGTTGTTCGATTAAGTGGCGCAACGAGCACTTCCTTGAAGAAGTCGATTTTCTTATCCCAAACAATGTACAAGCCGAAGAAGACTGAGGAGAATAGAATAGTCATGGTGATGATTCCGGGGAAGATGAAGACTTGGTAGTTTACTCCACCCAGTGAAACCGCGGATCCGAGCCCTCCGCCGAATACTACAATCCAGAGTAGTGGAGTGAAGAGGGAGGAGACGATGCGAGATTTCTCCCGCGTGAACACTTTCATCTCTCGGTACCATAACGCATAGAATCCCTCAAGCTCACCCATCAACGACCACTCCTTGCTTTCGCAATTCTCTCAAATACGCCACCCTCCCCAGATTCTTCCCTTATCTCGTGACCGGTGAATTTCAGGAAAACGTCGTTCAATGTGGCGGATCTTACTTCGACCGAGTCAACTTCGCCAATGTGGCCTAGTATTTCCTGCAAATGTGCGCTTGCGTTCTCCACCGTAAGTGAGAGAGTGCTGCCCGATTGGTCTATGGAGTGAACATAGTCCATCTCTTTCAATGATTCGAGTTTCGGTTTTCGTGTGCGAAGCCTGATGATGTCGCCTCCAACATTCGCTTTGAGCACTGATGGTGCGTCCAAGGCCACGATTTTGCCATGATCAATGATAGCGACTCTGTCGCAGAGCTGGTCAGCCTCATCCATGTAATGCGTTGTCACTATGACAGTTACCTTTTCTTCTTTGACTAGGCTCTCAATGTAATCCCATATGTGCTCACGCGTCTGGGGGTCAAGTCCGAGGGTTGGTTCGTCCAGAAATAGAACTCGAGGATTATGCAGTAACCCTCTGGCTAGTTCTAATCTTCTACGCATTCCCCCTGAATATTTCTTGACGATGTCGTCTGCGCGGTCCTGCAAATCAACTAGCTGGAGAACGTGTTTCATGCGGTTATCGCGATCACTCTTTGGCACTCCAAACATGAGCGCGTGCAAGTACAGGTTTTCGCGGCCCGTTAGAACATCGTCGCTGCTAGGGTCTTGAAACACAATGCCAATAGACTGGCGAACCAGGTCTGATTGTGTTCGAACGTCGTACCCATTCACGCGTGCCGTTCCGGATGTGGGTTTGAGAAGTGTTGCTAACATTGAGAGGGTGGTTGTTTTTCCTGCGCCGTTGGGACCGAGCAGCCCAAAGATCTCTCCTTCCTTGATGCTGAGGTCGAGGGAGTCGACGGCAACCAAATCTCCATAATGTTTCGTCAGTTTCTCAGTTTCAACTGCGCAAACCACTCGTCGTCATCCTCGCTGCGGTGAACCCTTTGGGTGTGTGTCTTAAATTGACTCAGTTGAACTAAGCAAGCGCCTATCTTTGGTTGATGGGTATAACCTTCAGGTCCTTGGGTCCAGTATATTCAACCTCAGGCCGAATCAGCCGATTGTTAGCAGTCTGCTCGAGCACATTCGCCGTCCATCCTACACAACGGCTTGCCGCAAAGGTCGGGGTGAACAAGTCGGGTGGGAGACCTACTGAGTTCATGACGACGGCCGAATAAAATTCAACGTTAGTGTACAATCTCCGTCCAGGTCGGTAATCTCGCAGAATCCGATTCCCTGCCTCCTCAACGCGACGTGCCAACTCAAAGAAATCTTTGTCCGAGGTTTCGCTTGCCACATCTCGGAGAATTTCGGCTCGGGGGTCCGTCGTACGATAAACACGATGGCCGAAACCCATCAACCTGCGACCCGCCTTCAGTTCTCCTCTGATCCATTCTTCGGCGCGTTCGGGTTTCGTGATGTCCTGCAGCATCTTCAGCACGGGAGCAGGCGCACCGCCGTGAAGTGGTCCTTTCAGGGCTCCTATGGCTGCAACGATGGCCGAGTACATGTCCGACCATGTTGAAGCCACGACTCTGGCTGCGAAAGTTGAGGAGTTCATGCTGTGGTCGGCAAGAGCGATGAAGTACTTGTCCAATGCCTTAGCCCTGGTCGAGTCTGGGGTTTTTCCAGTTAGCATGTAGAGGTAGTTCGCCGTGTGCCCAAGTGACGGGTTGGGGTCTATTGGTTCTTGCCCGCGTCGGGTTCGATCGAAAGCTGCGTTGATTGTTGGGATCTTTGCCGTGATAGCGATTGCTTGTGTCAAGTTAGGCCTCGCAAGTGGCACGCCAGTTCCCACTGTGGAAACGGCCGTGCGTAAGACATCGAGGTGGTCAGATGATGTTGGAAGGTTACGAATTGCATTCTTCAAATATCCCGGAATAGATCTTTCTTCAGCTAAGCGTTTCTTTAACTCGTCAAGTTGAGATTGGTTGGGAAGTTTGCCGTTCCAGAGGAGGTAGGCTACTTCCTCGAAGGACAGGTTTGCTACTAGGTCGTGGATGTCGTAGCCTCGGTAGATAAGTCGACCTGCGTTGCCGTCTATGAGGCAAATGTCGCTAGTGTCAACAACAACTCCTTCCAAACCCTTCGCTGCGACCATGTACGAGGCCACAACCTTTTGCCACCCAGCTGCTTGCTTATTACCGAATCCTCTGTGCCAACAATGCAGTCACTGTTTCGTGTCGCCCCGTTTGAAGAACGAAGTAGCGGCATTTGAGATGTCCCGAAAGAAATCATATCCCCTCGGTATGAAATTCGACCGAAACTCAGGCCAATACTATTCTTAAACCAGACAGGGTCTCTAGTATGCGCTGAAAAATGATGTACTCTATTTCAGGTCGAGAGTCAGGAATTGTTACAATAAAACCGGACGACAAGGTACGCGTGAACGATGACGCAGTCTTGGCGCCGGAAGCTGTTCGCGGCGAAATCGGTACCGTGACCAACGTTAACCGCTTCCTGAATGAGCCGACCCAACTCTCAGAGGGAGTTATCGTGGTTGATAGGTACCAACAGTTGGTCAAACAGCCGCGTGAAACCGATATTCTAGGATTTGCCCTCCAAGTCTTCTTCCCAAAGATCGGCGACTCACTGCTGGTGGCATCGAACGAAGTCACCCTCCTATCAAAACACAATGAGCGAGTACATGATCTTGAGGAGCGACTGATTGCGCATCTAACCGACCCGCAGCAGTTCTCGGTCCTGGGCGATGGAGGTTTGGATGTTCCATTCATCAATCAACGATTCGACGCACCTTTTTTCGGCGACCTTGTCAAATACGTGCTTAGGCCTAAGCTTGGAAGAACCTCTACCAAAGTGCTCTCCCCCGAAGCATCGGGACCGCCACTGGCAGCAGTGTATGCCAGCAGTGCTGGCCTCAGCTTTGTACGTGCTGTGAAAGTATACGACGTCGTTCACCCTCGCGTTCCAGGAACATGGAGGGGCACTATTGTTGGAGATGTGGAAGTTCCTTCCGCTACGAAGAAAACCCTACACCATTTCGCAGTTCCAGAGGACTCGATTGTTCGCGGAGATCGTGTGGTAATATTCGATGACGTAGGGTTCACCGGGAGAACACGTAACGCGTGCATACAGCTTGTTGAGAAAGTGGGCGCCACTGTTTCAAGCATAGTGAACGTTGTCGAGAAATCGTACGGGGAACCTAGGCAGGTTGCCATGGAGAGCAAAGCCGTTCTTGGAATTGCGGGATTCGAACCGACGACAGATCACACCTGCACTCTCCGGTTGAATGAGCTACTCCTAGAGCGTCTGGAGTCACCGAGATTGATTCATGACGTAAGATTCGAGCCTAACCGCTCACTCTCGACAGTTAGAACTCAGGAATAATCAGAAAGGCAACCCTTCTTGCAAATTGACCACTGCGATTTTCCAGAAGACCTTCTCTACGACCTTGACAACAACACTTGGGTGAAAGTCCTCGGCCAAGGCATGGTAAAGATAGGAATAACAAGCGTTCACGCGGCCCTAGCTGGCAAACTCAACACCGTGAAATTCAAACCAGCAGAATCCGCTCTAAAGAAGAGGCAGAGTGTCGCCAGCATCGAGAGCATCAAATATTTCGGAGTGGTTCGAACCCCACTTACCGGGACGCTTGTCTCGGTTAACGAAAGTTTGATGACTAATCCTAAGCTTGCCAACGATTTCCCCTACACGACAGGCTGGTTTGCTGAGATAGACTCGAAACTAGACCAAGGCGAGATGGCAGCATTACTAAAATTGGAATCGGCACGGGATAGGATTCGGGCTCAGGTTGCTGAGTTGCGAGTGCGGTGTTTCAGCGCTTTTCCAGATTATGAGATGTGGGAAATTGGCGTTGAATGCGCGGCTGTTCTCGTTAGGTTAACTGAACTTGTAAATCGTATCAAACTCAACGAGGTTGTCCACGTTGTTTCAGATGACCCTACCGCGGATATCGAGATGGAGAGATGGTCGGATCAAACTGGCCAAGCAGTCTTAGAGTCGAGGAGTGAAGGAAAACTAATGCATTTCGTCGTAAAGAAAGTGAAAGAGTGAAGGGGGTTATGGTTTCTGGATAGGGTTCCGAATCATGTTACCCCATTCAGTCCATGAGCCGTCGTAGTTCTTCACGTTAGGGTACCCAAGTAGGTACTTCAGAACGAACCAGCTGAAGGAGGATCTCTCGCCGATTCTGCAATAGGTGACAACGTCCTTGTCTGCGGTTACTCCTTTGCCTTGGTAGAGTGCTGCGAGGTCGCTTGGTGATTTGAATGTTCCATCTTCCTTAACGGCTTGTGACCATGGTATGTTTACTGCGCCTGGGATGTGGCCTCCTCTTTGGGCGTGTTCATTAGGATATTCGGGTGGAGCGGTTATTTCCCCGGTGAATTCAGCAGGGCTACGCACGTCAACTAGAACAGCGTTCTTCCGCTCGACTGTTTTCCTCATGTCGTCAAGATAAGTTCGGATTGATTCGTCCGGTCCCTTAACTCTGAAAGTCGCTGCAGGGCGAGTGGGAGGTTGTCGTGTTACGTCGCGGTCTTCCGCCAGCCACTTCTTTCGCCCACCGTTCATTAGAACGACTTTTTCCACTCCATAGTACTTCATGATCCAGAAAGCGAAGGCGGCGAACCAATTGTTGAAATCGCCATAGAGAACTAAGGTTGTGTCGTTACTAACTCCGGACCTTGAGAGGAGTGCCTCAAGTTGCACTTTGTTTAGGATGTCGCGTTTGAGTGGGTCGTTCATGTCTGTCTTCCAATCGAAAAGTACGGCGCCTGGTACGTGGCCGAGATTGTAGTTGGCGGTCGGGTCGTAGTCGACCTCAGCCACGCGGACTGAGGAGTCGTTCAGGTGGTCAGCGACCCAGTTCGTTTCAACCAACACTTCAGGGTGTTTGTAGGATAATTGGGCGGTTGCCATGCGGCTTTACACACGAAATAGCATGACGTATGGCATATTTAACCGTGCCCAAAGCGGCCCTAACCAGCGAAAGAAGTTTTCTGAAAGTTTAAATGCGAACTGGCGGCTGTGACGCAGTATCGGGCACGTTATTGGCACCCGGTGAATCGGAAATTCTCTTCCCAGGTTTCAGTTCCGGCGCCATGCTCGTTGCCGCATCTAAGAATTCGATTTAGTTAGGTTATGTTGACTTTGTCAGCGAAAGTTGTTGATGGATTAACGTTTGACGATGTCTTGCTCGTTCCGAAGAGGACTCGTGTTCGGACCAGAAAAGATGTGCACACAACCACTCGTCTAACGAAACGAATCTCGTTGAAGGTGCCAATCGTCAGTTCGCCGATGGACACCGTAACCGAACATGCGATGGCAATCACAGTCGCACGCGCCGGAGCCATCGGCATCATACACCGCTTCATGACGGTCGAGCAACAGGTCGAAGAAGTTCTGAAGGTGAAACGCTCAGAGAGCATTGTCATCGACCAACCCTACAACCTCCGAGTAGACCACAAGCTGAAGGACGCAAAACGCCTCATGTCACAACACGAAGTGTCCGGCTTGTTGATCTTGGACGAGGTTAGCAGGCTTCAAGGAATTGTGACCTCGCGAGATATTCTCTTCGAGCGTAATCCAGAGAAGAGCGTGGCCGAAATAATGACGCCAGTCAAGGATTTGGTGACAGCTTCACCCGACGTATCGCTTCGTGATGCCGAGCAAATCCTACACAAGAACAAACTCGAAAAGCTCCCGCTAGTTGACAAGGAGGGCAAACTAAGAGGCCTCATAACCAGCCGAGACATACTCAACACGGAACAATACCCTAACACTTCCAAGGACTCGAAGGGTCGATTGATGGTTGGCGCAGCGGTCGGCGTTAAGACCGGTTACTTAGAACGGGCGAAAGCGCTTCATGAGGCTGGTGTCGACGTACTCGTACTCGACGTCGCCCACGCAGACTCAGACGTTACGCTGGATGTGATTCGCGGCATTAAGAGGGCTTTGCCCAACGCGGAGTTGATCGCTGGAAACGTTGCCACCAAAGAAGGCACACAGGATTTGATTGACGCGGGCGCGGACGCGGTAAAGGTGGGAATCGGGTCCGGGTCCATATGCATAACACGTATTGTTTCAGGCGCTGGTGTTCCACAATTGACCGCGATAATGGACTGCACAGAGGTTGCGGACAAGGCTGACGTCCCAATTATTGCAGATGGTGGTATCCGTAACTCGGGGGATATCACGAAAGCCGTCGCTGGTGGGGCCTCTACTGTCATGATCGGCAGCCTACTCGCAGGTACCGAGGAAAGCCCAGGAATTACTGTGATGAGAGAGGGGAGAAAATACAAGCTCGTACGTGGCATGGCCTCAGTCGCCGCCTCATACGACAGAACGCTCCATGGAGTAGAGCAAAGTCAGGATGATAGTGCTGTTGATTTGCTGGATTATGTGCCAGAGGGTGTGGAGGCATTCGTACCCTACAAGGGCAACGCAGCCGAAATCATCAACCAACTCGTAGGCGGACTGAGGTCCGGCTTAAGCTATTGTGGAGCCACAGAAATATCGCAAGTACGCGGGAAGGGTGAATTCGTCAGAATCTCCTCAGCTGGGCTGAAGGAAAGCTACCCACACGACGTGGACGTCATGTAGCCCGAGTGACTAGGGGATCTGAACCATTACGTCGTTTTCCTGAACCTCAACTTTGTACACTTTTTCAGACGGCGTGTTGCCTGGCGGTTCACCGTCTGGGCCAGCCAGTATGAGCCCATTGGTTATGTCGAACTGAGCACCGTGTTCGGGACACGTTACCACTGTCTTATTGAGTACCCCATCGGATAAGTTTCCTTGCTCGTGAGTGCACCAGTTATCCATCGCATAGAATTTCCCATTAATCATTGCAACGACCAAATCCTTTCCGCCCACACTCAAGGATTTGAGGCTGCCTTCAGACACGTCTGATTTAGTGCATGCTTTGACTAGTGGCATAAGAATTCGCAGGTGAGAAGATCGGTTTTTGTCTTTCTTAAGCTCTTCTTCAGCGCGTATGAGTTTTCACCCTAATGTCTTTGAGTTCTTTGGTCAAGAGTGGTACGATCTCCGCGTAGTCGCCCACTATTCCGTAATCGCAACTTTTGAAGATGAGAGCGTTGGGGTCTTTGTTTATTGCCACAATTGTTTTGGCGCGACCAACGCCAACCATGTGGTTAAAGGCTCCTCGGACCGCTACTGCAATGTAGAGTCGTGGGGCGATTGATCTTCCAGTCAACCCAATCTGTAGTTGACTCGGAAGCCAACCAAGGTCTACGACTTTTCTGGTCGTTGCGATCGGCGCGTCTAAGATTCTGGCCAGGTCATGTATTGATTGGAAATTCCCGTGTCCTCCAATTCCCGCGCCAGCTGCCACGATCACCTCTGCGTTGTCCAACCTTGTTGAATCGAAATCAGTATGAACTCTCTCCTCAACCACTCGTGACAGGGCCTTGACGTTCGCAATCTCCACTTCAACGGTCTCACCCAAGTGGGACTGATTTGGTTCTGCACGTGTTAGCATGCCTGGTCGGATGGTTGCAATTTGAGGTGTGGTTCTGCTTACTATCGGTGCGACGATGTTTCCACCAAAGGCGGGCTTCAATTGCACCAGTTCCCCTTTCTCGTTCAAATCTAACCCTATGCAATCGCTCGTCATTCCCAGACTAAGACGCGCAGCTACTCTAGGCATGAAGTCTCTCCCGAAGGATGTCGAGCCGGCGATTACTGCGAAGGGCTTGAACTTCTCCACCGCTTGGGCTAGAGCTGCCGCATAGCCGTCACTCGAATAACCCTCCAGGGCGGCGATCCTCGCAACGTAGACCTTGTCAGCCCCATACGCAAAGAGGCTCTGCATCTCTGCCTTAAGGGGCGGGTTGCCCAGGATTACGGTGCACAGTTCGCTGCCAAGTTTGCTCGCAAGTTCCAGCCCTCGTCCTAAAAGCTCGTAAGTTACACCTCGTATCTTATTCTTGGCGAGGTCCGCCACAACCCAAAATGTCTTTGCGCTCGTCATTGTTCTTGAATCCGGTACTACCGTTTTCTTCTCTCCTCGATCCTTCCACTCAGTGAACAGACCAAGCTCGACCAGAATATGTGCTAATTTCCTCGTTTGCTCAACCGCGGTTCCTTGAATTAGTTGGCATTGGCGTCTGGATTCAATCGAATAAATTTCGGAAACTGATGTCGGTGACCCTTTAAGGCCGAATAGTGAATCGTTCGAGGACAGGTCCGATGCATGCAAGACTCTATATGATTTAGTCTTGGCAAACTCTAGCTCCTCCTGCGTGGGGGCGTAGGGTTTCACAAGTCTCTCGGCCGTGGTGATAAGGGTGGGGAGATGTGCCTCTATTCGTTGGAAACCAAAGTCTGTTTCAGACTCAACTAATACTTGATCTGGCTTTCCCATGAACTCTACTTTCGTCGCTCCGGATACGTGTGGGATAGAGGCTAGCTCAGCGATTTCCGGGCCAATGTGTCCCGTCTCCGCATCGACGCTATACTTCCCACATAGAACGAGGTCGATTGGCATCTCTCTTCTAATGGCTAACGTAAGCGCTTGTGCGGTAGCGAAAGTATCAGAGCCTGCGAAGGCTTTATCGAGTAAGTGCAGACTTCGATCAGCCCCCATGGCCATAGCCTCAACTAGTGCATCTTTCGCCTGTGGAGGCCCCATAGTCATAGCTACGACCTCCCCGCCGTAACTCTTCTTGGTCTGCACGGCGAATGTTATTGCGCGCCGGTCAAATGGGTTGATCTCGTTGTGAACCCCTTCTCGAATCAAGGTCTTCTTCTCATTGTCGAACTTGAGCTCTGAAACAGAAGGAACCTGCTTAATGCAGACGATCGTCTTCAAGCTGTCCAACTACCTAGGCGTCGTCCCAATCGTAATCGACTTACAGATAAGGTCGAGCGGAAATCAAGTAGCAAAAGTAGAATATTCTCCAAATTTTCAATTGTCGCGCCGTTGTAAGTGTTTGTCAGAACTATTCGGAGGAATAGAGTTGGGTATCTATTTTCCAAGGGAAGTTTGGGACGTAGAGAATGAGAAGAAGGAGCGCTTTGAATGTGTATTCTGTGGCCATGCTTTCGAGGCCAGAACCGCGCTTAGCCATCATTATTTTGAAACCCATGCAAGCGCTTTCTCAGCGGAGGAACTCGTGATGGCCTGCTCAAGGCACTCGCACCTCCCCTAATCATCGCAAAATCCAAATGACGATTTGACTCAAGCAGAGTAACCATCGTTACTTCCTCGGAAATTTGACATGTTCCTGTCAGTAACCTAGACGAAGTTAACCCGTGGCGGAATCGGAATCGATTGAGGAAAAATTCTATATGCGTTCCGTTCCGATTGAGGGCAGAGGCGTGCGCTTCGAGAGTGAGAAACGGAATATACGTTTCCGGTTTGAAATACGCTAAAAGTTTCGACCACAGCGCCCTTGTTTCAGGTATCGCTAGGACCTACTCACAACGAGGCATCGCTGTTCGCTCTGAACCTACCCTCCCCGGCGGCAAACATGCAGACTTGGCGGTGTCTTTAGGTGATTCTTGGACTTACATTGAGGTAAAGACAAGAGGCCATGTGGTAAGCCAACGCAAGAAAGCATTATCCCATCGCCAAGATTTTCTGCGAGAGTTACTGCGGCTTAGAGCGCACTCATTGAAGCAACTACCCAAGAAAGAACCATCCTTGGTTGTCGTTGCCACCTCAAGTTCTTCCAACCGTCGCAAAGCAATCAACAAAATCGCTTTGGCGCATGCCTTTAAGAACAGAATTTTCGACCGTGATACCGAGAAGATTCTAGGGTTGATGATTTTCGCACCCTTCAGAGGTTCGAGCGAGGAGTCATCGGGCTGGCATTACGCTTCCACCCTAATTCCAAACCCCAAAATAGAGAACGATGACGGCTTCGAAAAGCTCACCAGCATACAACTCTAAGGTTGAGGCGTCTGGCCAGTCTTTAATTACGCGCCACGAGAATCTTGTAACTATGACCACCCAGACTGCAGCATCTTACCAAGTTCTTCTAAGTGATGCAGTGAGTGAGCTGAGGAGGAAATACGCTTCCTTCGAAGAAGCATATGCCTCATACACTGGTCAGTATGGGGAGTCCTCAGTCATCGTGCACGAACCGGTCAGAATCAGCGATACGATTGATCCGGTTATCATCGTGCTTGGTAGAACAACCTCGCTCTTATACCGTGACTCTCGGCGGGTGTTGGCCGGAGGTTTGGGGTCTGTGGAAATTGAGGAAGAGAATGTCTACGTGATTGGAAGGCGAGCGTCGCTTGACTCAAAATTGGTTGTCTGGTCACCTAGAGCGGAGTACGAGGTTGAGCAATATGACAGTAGAGTACGAATAGTTCCCTCGCGAGTCCACGCAGCCATATTCGCCATGGAAGACGGCGAAGTCCTCTTCACTGACTTAGGAAGCGGCTCAGGCTCGATTCTGGCTGGAGAAACCTCAAAACCAGAACCATTCATCACTCTATACGCACCGCCATCAGTAGGAGTTCACAAGATTCCAACCGTCCAGAAATACGCTCACCCATGGGCGAAGTGACTGCGACTTTCAGCATGGAAGCTGCTTAGCTAAACCTAAATTCTACCAAAAAGTTTCCGCTTAGTGAAGGTACCGGGGGAGCTGGGTTTTCCCGGCTGAGAGGACGGCAAGAGCCGTCGACCCGTGAACCTGATCCGGGTAATACCGGCGTAGGGAGAAAGAAAATGAAACTCTGTATCTGGAATTTTTGCAACGTTGAATTTCCGAAACTAGAACTTTTCGTGCGTGACGTTGAAACAAGGGGCGCAGGCAATGACTAATCAGACCGAAAAAGCGAGTGAAACTCAAAGCAGCAAGACGCGAAACCAGACCCTCTTCCTCGCGCAAGCGGCCTCATTCTCCGCGCTCATAGCCATAACCACCGCTCTATCAACCGCTCTACTTGGGATCCCGTTACCCCCACCCTTGTCTGAAATCACTTTTTCACCGGCAATTTACCTCACAATAAGCGTCCTGTTTCCCCGCAAGGTGAGCTTCTGGTCTACGGCTATTGGTTCAGCGATTGGCGAAGCGATAAATGTCCTAATCTTCGGTTCCGCACCGGCAGCATTCGCCATAATCTACATACCCGGCATGATATGGGCGCGAGCTCCTGAAGCACTAATCATGAATCGATTCAGACGAAAATCGGCATTATGGCTTGCCATCGTAATGGTGATAGCCACAGTTTACGAGACACTAGCGTTCTTCTTTCCGGATTGGTTCTTCTATTCATTCACTTTCTTCTATGGGGCACCGTCAGGTATCTGGCCAGGCCTTACTCTCGCATCATTTGACTTTGGCACACTCGTCGATCTGCTTTGGATTCCTGTGGCTCTGCTTTTGATCAAGGCTATCAGGGGAGTATTCGGAGTTCAATTCTTCGGCGAATCACCAAACAGTCCCGCTCCCGCAACACTTTCCAAGAATTGAACAGAAAGGTTCTGACGCGAGCACTAAGTCTTCCACACTCTCAGATACGGCTGTAAAGGGAAGTCACGTCGTGAAAGTTATCCTCGGAAAACCCAGCCGCTCATACTTGCGAGAGGTTGTTTACCGAAGGCTGGGCGCTAGAAGACGCGATGTTGTGGTTGGACCTAGGTACGGGGTGGATAATGCTGTAATTCGAATTGGTAATGGGAGGGTGATGATTGCTACAACCGATCCGCTTTCCTATATTCCAACCCTTGGAGCGCACTATTCCGCTTGGCTATCTGTCAACCTGATTGCATCTGACCTTGCCACGAGTGCCCTTGCACCGCAGTACGGAATCTTTGACTTCAACCTCCCACCGAAAATGTCCGACTCCACCTTCAGCGCGTACTGGATCAGTTTCCATAACGAATGCAAGAGGCTTGGAATAGCGATTGTCGGGGGACACACGGGCCGTTACCAGGGATGCGACTATACTATGATTGGGGGCGGGGTCATGTATGCGGTTGGGCCTGATGATGGTTACTTGACGCCGGAAATGGGTGAGGTGGGCGATGATTTGATTTTGACAAAGGGAGCGGCCATAGAAACGACCGCTGTTCTCGCAAGTTCATTTCCGAATACTGTGAAGAAAGCCTTGGGGGAGAGATTGTTCGAGCGAGCTCGATCATATCTCACCCAGGTGTCTACTGTCGAGGATGCTCTAACTGCGGCATCAGTCGGCTTGCACCAGAACGGAGTTACCGCAATGCACGACGCAACAGAAGGCGGCGTATTGGCAGCAGTAATAGAGCTTGCGAACGCGTCTAAAGCGGGAGCTACGCTTGACCTTGACGAGATTTCAACATCTCAAGAGACAGAGAAGATCTGTCGCCTGTTCAAGATAGATCCCTTAGTCTCTCTTAGCGAGGGTAGCTTAGTGATCGCTTGTAGGCCATCTAAAAGTTCGAAGGTAGTTCATATGCTCAAGAAAGCCAACATATACTCAAACGTCGTTGGACATCTAACGAAATCGCTACAGATTCGAGGTGTGAATGCGAAAGGCGTTTCAAAGATTAGTTATCCGAAATTCGACCCTTATTGGAAGGCGTATTGGAACGCGACTAGGAAGCACCTGAAGTAAGCGACCGCCGTTACGTGGACGACCGAAACTTCACGTAGCCTACCTTACTGATGCAGTTTTTGCACCAGAATTGATTTCTCTCAAGCGAATACTCCGCGTAAGCATCCACAACTACGCTTCCACAATTCCAGCAGCGAAGAAGGAGCATCCGCTTCATTTTATGAAATTTCAGCTCCGCCTGATGCTCCTGCCACATTGCGTCGCCATATTCGCAGATTAGGTTGCAAACCTCGCAGAAGAAGAAGCTACCAGCTACCGCTAGTTCCCGCTTCTCAAACTCAGCAGCAGCATTAGCTGTATCCAATATGGCTCAACCCAAAGCGAATTTCCGCGAAAAACCACGATTACAGCAGATATTCTTTTGCTTGAACACTCTCAAGCTTGTTATCTGTGAGATCGCCAGGCGATCGTGCGGGTTGGTTTGATTCTGATGATTGGCCGCTCTTCTAACCTCATAGTTCTGTATTGAGGGTATTTCTTTCTGAGAGATTGAATCGCCATCCTATGCTCTCTTCCTGTCAAGAGAATTGTCGCGGTTCCCGGCAGGATCACGTACCATAACCTTTGCCAATTCTCTCTATACTCGTCTGTGATGAATGACACGCACGGATTTTCGGCGATGTTTCTTAGTCGTCGTAGATTTGCTGTTGTCTTCGGCTTTTCATCAATTGCACTATAGATGAGGCTCCTACTATATACGAAACAGATTGGAACGACACTTGGCTTACAGTCCTTCGAAGCCGTCGCCAAGTGTGCAACGCGTGCTTGAGTTAGCATTTGGCGTACCCACGTAGGCATCGTGTACGTTCGATTTTGATGGTGCAAAACTCTTATTCTTGAATACTGATAATTCAGGCGGTTTAACGTTGCCTATTTTCTTTACTCCCTCAACCGCAAACGAGGTGCTACCGCAGGTTAGGGGCGTTGTTGAGCGCGTCATAGCCCTCAAGAAGGAAGCCGATGCGGTGAAGGATGATGACGCGATGACTGACGCAATGGAGAGGATGGAGAAAGAGATCAAGAAACTGGAGGAGCTGGGTTGCATATTGAAGGACATGAGTCTTGGCTTGGTCGATTTTCCAGCCGTGAGGCTCGGGACAAGAGTTTGGCTATGCTGGAAACTCAATGAGAAAAGGGTGGAGTACTGGCACAGTCGAGAAGAGGGGTTTGCCGGTAGAAAGCCCGTGGTGGAGACGGACTTTTACGATGACGACCTAGCTATCAGGTCGCTGACTGGAGAAATCCTTTCGAAGACGCGCACGTAACAGTTGAAGCTCCTCAAAGAACAGTTGCCGACTACCCACCGCACCGAACTCAATGTTCTTGTAAGACTTGATCAATGACGGTGGATCGTTTAGGCTACTCACCACCAACAGGGCGGTGCCACCCTTCGATAGGTGAGATGGAAGTTCGCCGAGGAATCGCTCAATTATCGCTGTCCCGTGGCGGCCACCATCTATAGTCTTGTCATCAATACTTGCGCTGGGTAAGTAGGGAGGATTGAACAAAACCCACTCGAATCGACCTGGGAGATTTGAGAATAAGTCGGAAGTGATCCCTTTCATTTTCACACCCAACCGTTTGCCTACTTCTAACGCAAACTCAACCGCTCTTTGGTCAATGTCCGCGACGGTTACTATTGCGCCCCGTAGGGCACAAAAGATTCCTAGAACCCCTGAGCCCGTTCCGAGGTCTAACAGGCTCTTACCCTGCAGTTCGATGTCTCCAACTCCATCAAGCAATAGGAACGTGTCCTCTTGTGGAGAGTATAGGTCGTCCGGGGTTTGACTAGTTGCTTGAAGCACCCTTCTGGTTAATTCGGCTGATTTTGGATCCTTCAAGCCCTCGGTCCTCGGGATGGGTGGTTAGGGTTCAGCCATGAATTTTACAAATTCTTCGCGAGTTCTTGGTTTTAGGGTGTAATTGTTCTTTCGTTCAGAGCCGATTGTGGAGGACGGTTTGCTTCCATAGTCGTGGCCTGGGTAAACTTCGATTGAGTCGTCGAGTGGTAGGATTTTCTTGAATAAACTCTCATACATCTCGCTCGCGCTTCCGCCCGTCAAATCTGTCCTCCCGCATTCTCCAACGAACAACAAATCTCCCGTCATCAATTTGCCGTCGGTTAGGAGGCATATGCCATCTGGGCAATGACCCGGAGTATAAATGACCTTCATCTTTAGACTGCCAATATCGATCGTGTCTCCATCGTTTACTCCAACATCCTTTCGAATCGGAGCCCTTTCATGAGCTACAACCTTCGCGCGGGTATGCTTCACAACGGCCTCGTTCCCTTCAATGTGGTCGTGGTGTGAGTGAGTATTAACGACGTATGCGACCTTCAATCCGAGTTCGTCACATAGTTTTAGAAGAGTGTCAACTTCCCAGGCGGGGTCAATAATAGCGGCGGTTTTCGTTTCCTCGTCTCCGATTACGTAAGAGAAATTCTGGAATGTTCCAACTGGAACCTGCTTGAAGATCATAGGTTGGGTTGAAGAATATGGCTAACTTTAATGAATTACGTTTCACCGACTCACGAATAGGCGTCGATTTAGGAAGATGGGCAGGTTGGTTGCAGAGTTATTAGTGTTTGAACCGGATCTTCTATTCTCCTCCCAAATCGAAAGCGCTGCCACGAAGCGCGGGTTCAATGTCAGGGTTTCTTCTAATCTGAAAGCGCTCAGTCAGCTCTTAGCGGAGGCGAAACCAGGTATGGTCATAGTGAACCTCGACAGAGTCGAAGATTTCGACTTTCTCAGATCACTAAAGGGCAGAACTGAGACGTCTCGATTTGTTGGGTATTACTCGCACGTTGATGCGAAGGTAGCTGAGGAGGCGAAGAATGCTGGTTTCGAAATTGTGCTACCTCGGCGAGCGTTCGTGAGTAAGTTGAGTGAGATCTTGAGTGATGCTTGAGTTAGGCGGATAGCTCTCGGGCTTTTCGCATATTGCCCACCTCATCTCTCCGCTCGTCGATCGGAGTCTCCATAACGAATGGAAGCCCCTTGACTGCTTCCTGTTTGAAGAGTGCCCTGAAGCCTGTCTCCCCGATGTACCCCATCCCGATGTGCTCATGCCTGTCTCTACCGGAACCAAGGCCAAACATCGAGTCGTTCAAGTGGATGAGTTTCAGTAGCCGCAAGCCAAGTTGCGCATCAAATCGCTTGAACGTGTCGTCTACGCCTCTAGGGCTGTGAAGGTCGTACCCAGCAGCGTAGGCGTGAGCCGTATCAAAACAAACCCCCACCCGACTCTTCGCATCAACGCCGTTGAGAATTCTTTTGATGTCCTCGAAAGTGGAGCCCATGCTATTCTTCGTTCCAGCGGTGTTCTCTAGGAGGAGGACAACGTCGTTCGCGTTCTCTGTTAGGGCTTGGTTGATGGCACCTGTAAGCCTCTCCAAGCCAAGGTCGGGGCCTTTGCCCATGTGACTTCCTAAATGCGTCACCACATATTGAATGCCCAGCTGTCCGCAACGACCCAGTTCGGCTGAGAGAGATTTCACTGATTTGTTGTACATGCCCTTCTTAGGAGAGGACAGGTTCGGAAGGTAAGGCATATGCGAAACTACAGGAGTTAAGCTATCTGACTCATTCTTCCGCCTAAACAATACCACCTCGTCCGGGTCAAGCTTCTTGAATTTCCACCCACGAGGATTTCGCGTAAACATCTGAAAAGTGTCACAACTCAACTCCCTAGCCCGGTCCACAGCCCGATCGATTGTTCCTGAAATTGAAACATGCAACCCGAGCTTAGCCACAGACAACCCCAACTTCAAATCAAAACGTCAACACAGAAAAGCTGTTCGATTCAATCCGAGACACTCTCGGAAAACTTGATATGAGCTTACGAGTGGAGCCTGCATTCGATGGCCGCCGTAGCGTAGAGGAGTCCATGAATCTCCACGCAACTTGGTAGCGTACGGACCGATACAAATCGGGTACAAGGCTGTGGACCCCGCAGGCCGGGTTCAAAGCGTCGAAAGTTGACGTGAAAGTCCCGGCGGCGGCCCTCACTTTCCTTGAGTTATTCTACTGAACGACTCCAGGTCTCACATCATCGATCTATGAATGCTAATCATGTGTTCGTTCTAAGTTTCTCAAGGTTGTTACTCTGCTTCGACGACACACAGGACACCAGGCATAACCGACTAGATTCGTTTAGGTGAACCTGGCGTGATTGAATATTCTATTCGCCTTGAGTTTGGGGGTGATTTAAACAGTGAAAAAAATCATTATCATTATGGTAGCAGTCTTGCTGATACCTATTGCCTTATCAATGGCCACCTTAGCAAATGTTCACGCAGCATCAGTGAGCGGAACCTTTACTGGAACTTCTCAGATTTTGAACACTTCAAAGGATGCGAGCGGGAACACGGTCACTCTGTCTGAGGCAACAATCGTTTACTCTGGTCCACTTTCCGGTAAGTCAACATCAACAGAGATTGACGTAACCTATCCTAATGGGACAGGTCAAATACACGGAACGGAGACAATTGTCGGCTCTTTGGATGGAGGGGGCACAGGCTCAGTAGCGGGCATATACACTGGGTCGTTCACAGCCACGGGGATACATCAATCCACGGAATCGTTGAACAGAGGGAACTATGGATTACAGGGATTGCAAGCGCAGGGAGTGTGGACAGAACAAATAGTAAGTTGCAACTCCCAAGGAACCATTTGTTCTTTGGCCGGGAACTATACGTTAACAAGTATAGCATATCAGAATTGATCCATTAACTCTGCTTAGTCTCTCTCCATTTGCCCTCCTTTTATTACTGTTTTCATCAAGTCAACCTTACGTTACCAGTTCCTTTGTCAAGCGCTGTTTGCTTCTATTCTTCTTAGAACTCGCATTGCTGTGAGGGTTATGATCTTGCTTGGTTTGCCTGCTTGTTCGAGGCTGAAGGGGGTTGGTTTGTCTTTGGGATGCTTCTTGTACCACTCCGCCATCCCGCCCGCAACATCCGGATGAGCCGCGTCCAGATTCCACCTTCCGTCTCTGCGCCGTTTCGATTTCAGCAATTTAATGGCGTAACTCAGCCTGGGGTCATCAACGTAGCCGAGAGCGGTCATGAAGTCTAGGCCAACGAGTATGTCGTAGTAGTAGTGGATTGGATAGTGGAAGCGGTACCAGGGCTTGTAATTGGTGCCCTGCTTGTGCAGCCTCCGTTCCAGAAAGAACTCCGCCGCCTTCTCAACGGTTTGCGCCATGCTCTTGTTCCATTTCTGTTTGGGGAGTGCGGCGAAGGCGCTCATGGGCTCCCATGAGTCTAGATTCCTTCCGCTTCCAAAGCAACTCCACCCACCCAGCTTAGCCTGATGTCTCACCATCCACTCGAAAGCGCGCGTCACTTTGGGGTGGTCCTCGTAACCGAACTTCACCAGCGCCCGTGCAGTATTGCCTACAGTGCAGAGGTGCCCTTCCTTCCACCGCTCAGAGCCGAACCCTCCATCCTTCTTCGCCATACGCTCCATCCATAACTCACATGCCTTCCTAATCCCCGGCTCCTCCTTCGTAAGTCCCAGGTCGGATAAGATCAGTAGCATCCAATTTGTGGAGAGATATTTTGGTTGGTAAAGGCTCTCTGGGCCTACCCACCAGCCTCCGGGATCCTGCTTCGCTAGAATGTCTGCAGCCCAACCAACTTTAGGAATCAGACTCTTGGCCGATTGAACTTCTGCGTCATCTTCCGTTTTTCCTAAGAGCTGAGTAAGCGTTAGGTACCGAATTGAGGGTTGGCTCTTCTCCAACAGCCAGCCCACGACTTTTTCCCGCGTCAAGAGATGCCACTAAGGAGACTTAGTTTCCAACTTAAGAGCCTTGAAGATAGCAAGGCGTCGTCACTGCGAGTCTCAGGTTACTACTTGTGTTTCGTTCTCCTCAACCCGAAGATCAGCACGGCTGCTAGAATAATCGCACCGATCGCTACCTCTAGATATGCTTCGGGTACCGTGGATCCCGGCGTTGAGGTGTTGTCGCCGTTTTGGGTTTGTTGAGTTTGCGCGGTGCCTGAGGCGAGGGCGATTACGATGCCGTGCATCCAGTGATGATATACACAGAGGTATGGGTAGATGGCGGCCTGTGTGAATGTGTGAGTGAAAGTGGCGTTTGGTGGCATGTAGCCTGAATCGTAACTACCATCCACAGCCGTAACGGTGTGCGGCATGTCATCCCTGTTGATCCACTCAACGGTGTTGTTGACTCCAAGAACCACGGTCAAGTTGTCGGGCGTATAGCCTGGGGAGTTTACGTTCGTCCCAGCTCCCACATCGATTATCACTTGAACCGTCGCAATGTGTTGAGTTTCGGTCTGGTATTCCTGCATCGCGTGGCTCTCGGGAACCTTCGACGATGGGCTAACGAACACAGTCTTGTTGATGGCGAAAACGGGAGGAATTAGAAGAATCAGGAAGAGCGAGAACACGATTCCAATGACACGTTCTCTCAACAAATTTCCCTTCCTCGTTGGTCAACTCTAACGCTGCCGCATCAAGGATATGAAAACTGTGGAGGAAGCGGTGGAGGTATTGTTTGCTGGAGGTATTCGATCGGAACCGTTTTCATAGCCCTCAAATTCAATAATTCTATCCACAACAATAGCGGGCTTGTCGTAGGGGAGTATAATGATAGATCGTATGGAGCGAAGACCGGGGCCGGGACGGTGCGAGGTATGTGAGCGACAGCCTGCCACCCGGAAAGCGAAATTCACAGCCCAGTACCTTCAAGCTACCGCGTCCGCTATCTTCGAAGAGGAAGGTATGGTGGGGGCTCAGATGGAGAAGAGGGTGTGTGAGGATTGTTTGAAGAAGTTGCAGGATGCGAAGAACGTTTCAGACTTGACGTTCGAACGACTCTAGCGCATTCTATCTTAGGCGCTCTTGTGCACGTTTGGGTGGAGTTTTGATTCCCAGGTTCTTTGCTAGTTTTCTGACTTCGTCCTCGTTCATCCAGTCTACGCGCAGGTAGTCTAGAAGTTCTTTGTCTGTCATACCTAGTTTCCGGGCTTCAGTGACTGCTAGTTTGTATGCTTCTAGCTCGGTTGGGCGGTCGCAGTATTCATAGCTCTCGTCGAAGAGCGGTTTGCCCTCCTTGAATTGGCGTACGTGCACTAACTCGTGGATCACATCCAGGTACTTACTGACTTGCTCTCCTTCGCGGAGGTAGTATGCGCTGACGATTAGGTGGCCGTCCTCGTCGCTTACTCCCATGTAACCGAATTTTGAGCTGAAGAATTCCACCTTCAACTCTCCCAACACTTTCTCAGTCTCATCACCGAAAATGGAGCGGACGGGTGGTAGTGTTTCGAAGCCCTTGAAGAATTCCGTGAAGTTGTGCATTGCGATGGGGACGTTGTTTGGGATCTGTACGTTTGGTAGTGCGAATTCTCTGCTCTTCATTGAGGTTCACTGTAACGGCTTGATTCTGGCGGTGGCTATGCGTGCGCGGATTTATGCTAAGCGCTTGTGCGTGAGGTCATTGTTGTTTAGGAGTTCTCTGCGAATTTCGTGGGCGGTCGTTTTGTTGGTAGTAGGTTGACTCTTTTTCTAAGGAGGCCGTAAATGACTAGGAGGGCAATGAGCAGAACGGTTAGTGCTAGCATTACGTTGATGGCGGGTAGGTATGTGCAATTAGAGAAGTAGTTGTCGGGTAATTGGACCACACAAGCTTTCCCCTGAAACCATAGCACTTGGATGTCAACTGAATCTGTTAAGGAGCCGGGTTGCGCGTCGAACATGGCTGCGGTTTCTGCTGAGATCTCGTAACCGGCGAGTGCCATGCCGGCGAAGAGTAGGCCGGCGAGGTAGGGGAGGATGCGAAGTAGGGTTTTGGTTCGCATTGATTTCAGCTTGGATGGGATGTTGGTGGTGCCTGGTCTTAAGTGAGAGGCTCAGCGAAGGGTTAAACGTTCGTGGCCGTGTCGTTTAGGGCTGATGTGGGCAGGTAGTTCAGCCTGGTATACCAAGCCTTGGTGGCTGGGCCGAAGAACGCCCGGTTTGCAAGCCAACAAGCCAAAAATCCGGGAGGTCGCGGGCTCGAATCCCGCCCTGTCCACCACCGAAAAAAAATGACGACATGAGAACGTTGTCACCACTGAAAGCGTGAACAAACCTACACAAAGTAAGCCCGGCCTCGTATAATGGACTAGCAAGATTGCACCACTATTTTTCCAAGGCTGATGTCCGCAGAGTTCCGTAGACTTCCGATTTTCCATACCACGCTTATCCCGACCCATGGAAAATTCCTCCGTGTAAACGAGACTTTGGGCTGGAAATGCGGTGTTTTTGGGACGATGAGGGGGGTTATGTGTGAAACGTCCTGTTTTGGGGGTGCCCCACGTCCACCCACGTCCGGTTTTCAATGTCTCTTCCCCAGATCTCTGAAAACCTCTGCGTAAAGCCCCGGGGCTGGGTTGGAAACGTGTTGTTTTGTGGCGTTTCAGGTATGCCTACGCGGGGGTTTTTGCATGATTGTACTGCTAACGCGAAAATTCGCGAATCGTCAACCATTTTTCAGTGGAAACGGAGGTCGTCCAGCACAAAAACTGGCCTGACTAGCGCAATATGAACATTGGATCATGACACGTGACTTCCGAAACCGCATACCGGCTTGAATCTTGTCCCAAGCGTCCAATTGGCAAATGAATATCACTTCGGGCAATGTTGGCGAGTTGAACTAGGGTTGAAGCGGGCTATGAAGACGAGCCTTGTAGTGGGGGCTAAACGAGAGAAGAAATTCAATGTTACAAAGCAACTCTCCGTTCAGATCGGAAAAGCATCTGTTCTATCAACACCCTCGCTAGTACTACTTATGGAACGAACAAGCAGACAACTCCTAGATACCTGCCTGACTGCTGACGAGGCGTCAGTTGGCGCAAGAATCGACGTGAGACACCTAGCGCCGACACCAACAGGATCAACGGTGAGGGTGGTATCACAAGTGCGCTCGATCTCAGGGCGCCAAGTTGAGTTTATGGTTGAGGCGTACGATGCATTTGAGAAGATTGGCGAAGCAACCCATCAAAGAGTCGTTGTAACGCTTAGCAAATTCAAGAATCGAGTACACGAAAAGAACCCTTAACCGAAGTCACCGCCCCATATCATGCGCATACACCGGTGCACAGATGTAACCGCAACAGAAAAAAGCCGACACATCCCACTCTAACACATACAGCCCAAACGACGAAAGTTTGCGAGAGTTCCGTCACTCAACAGGTTAACGTCAACTTGTCGGTTGATTAGGTCTTTTCCGAGGGATAATGGTTTACGCTTATTCGGATCGCTTGCAAGGATAGCGTCAGGAAGGCACGACCATGAGAGTTCTCTCTTGGAACATAAACGGCTTCACCAAAACCAATCTCTCCATCATTCAAGCGATCCTTTCTAGTTCTGACTACGACACAATTTTGTTTCAGGAGACAAAGAGTGCGAGCATTCCTTTATACTCGATAACATTGAAGGGTCAGACCACTGGCCCATCACTCTGCAATTATGTTAGAAGAGCAGAAGTTTGACACGTTCGACCAAGGGACTTTTCACGGGGAATCCGTCAACCGACAACTTCACGCTACCCTCAACAGGCTAGAAGTATTTCAGCCGCATTACGTCTGGTCAAGTTTTTGCATGTGTTTGAGTTCTGCTAGAGGTGGAATTTCTTTTAGCATTTGTTTTTGTAGGCTTCTCCACCTAATGCCCTTCGGTTTCTCTTTCTGGGTTGAGATTTTGATTGTGCGGGTTGGGGTGATTATGAAGTCGGTTATCGTGTCGTACGGCGATACGGGGAATTTCTTGTCTACGACTTGGCAATCGTGGACGACTGTGAGCATTACAGTCTTCGCGTCGATTACGCCGATCGCGGATAACATTCCCCACTCTAAGTCGAAATAACCGTGGCCCTTTCCGTACCGGACTCCTTCCAGATTTACGGCAGAGGCTCCTGTAATCACCAAATCAAGGTGGCGGAATTTTATGATTTCCTCCAGCGTGATTGGTTTTGCGTACTTTTGCGCTCCATCGAGGGTTGACGCGAAATCCTCTTGACCTACGGGCACATCATCTCGCGTCCAGATTAGGAAACCGCCCTTTATTCCGTAAGTGGTCATTATTTGCGTCTTGTTATCGAGTAGGCCAGTTTTTCGAAGGTCGGTCAGGCAGTTGTCTGGAGTTACGAAATTCACTGCAGATTGCTTCCAAAGGTCCAACTCTCGAATTCGTGTGACACAGGCGTCGCTTCCTTCGAAGTCCGGTATGTACATCGAGAAGTCGAGATGAAAACGCGAATCCGGAGCCGCGACTTCTCTGAGTTTCTTCCAGACCTTCATCCTCAAAACATTCTTAGAAACCATGATTGAGCGACCGGCAGACTTCAGTTAGGTGCCGAGGCAATATATCAAAGCTCACAGCAGAATTGGTTTGAAAGAAAGCTTCGCGATCGCCAGTTCTTGTTCATGTTGACCGTTGGGTCGCGTGAGGCATGAACTTTTCATATCAAAGAACATGCTCTGCGTTCAATCTTTTTCGTTGTATTCGCTTCACTAGGAACAGAATAATTGCAACAACTGTTAAATTACAAATTTAGCGGAACGCAGCTTTGGTACTCATGACGAGCGAAGTTACTGCATTCGTAAGGAAATCCTCCGGCCTTCGCAGGGACGTTTCGATGATAGACGCGGTGTCACTCAACCTGGCCAGCATGGGAGGCGGAGCCGCGCTTGGAACAATTGGGTTAACAACAGTTTTGTTGCCGTCCATTTCTGGAGTGAACTTAGTTTACGGTTCCGTAATTGCCTGGTTGCTAACCGTACCGCAAATTGTTGTTTACACGTTGCTCGCAAACCGAATCAGCCGAACTGGTGGGGACTACATTTGGGTTTCCCGCGCTCTAGGCGGAATGGCAGGCGGGTCTCTTGCGATGATGGGAATGGTATGCGAGATCTTTGCCTTCATGGGACTCATCGCCTTAGCTGCGGTTTTCTCAATCGGCTCAGTCGGAGTCGCACTCGGTTATCCATGGATGTTAAGCTTGGCACTGCCCGGAAATACTCCCGGATCCAACCCGATCCTACAGTTCATAATCGCGGTACTGATAGTCGGAATTCTCATCGGGATAAGTGTCATCAAGCCAAAGGCTGGCTTCAAGTTACTAGCAACTTTCTCCATATTCGGAATCCTAGCAATTTTCGCCGCAATCTTTCTTCTTTTAGGCGAGGGGCAACAGGCTATCGTAAACTACGTGAACACGCTCAACGCTCAGGGAGCCAACGTCACATACACTTCCCTAGCCAATTCCTATAATGGCCCTACCTTCGACCTCAACTCAACCGTCCTCCTCCTTCCATTCTTCGCACTATACTGCTACCCATGGTTCAACTACGGACCCGCGGTGGGATCAGAGATTAAGACGAAGAGTGCAGTCAAGTGGAACGCGCTCATTGCTTCGCTAGTCACTTTCATAGTTGTCACAATCGCGTTCGGAGCTATGTATTACGCCGGAGGTTTCGCTTTCATCAACGCCGCTTTGGCAAACACGAACCTGGTTTACAATTACTCTCTCAACTTCTTCACATTGGCCATGGGAGCATCAAGCAACGTAGCCGTAGCTTGGCTCGTGGGACTCGGCTGGATAGCGTGGAATCTAGGCATCCTAGCCACCAACTGCATCGTCGTTCCCCGATACCTTTTCGCCCAAGCCTTTGACCGGTTCCTACCCGAGAAGATAGCCCACGTTAGCCCAAAGTACGGTTCGCCTACAACCGCGCTCGCGATTGAGTTTGTGGTAGTCACGTTCATGATCGGGGCCGCATCGTTCCTGTACGGCAGTTTAGTTTCGTTGTATGGTGCGATTGTGGCATCGTTCATTTACTTCGTTTTCGTGGGCTTAAGCGCCATAATACATGCCAACAGGAAAGAGAAGGGAGGAACGAAGGGGCTGATGGCAATCGCTGGGTTCTTCATGGTAATGGTCAATTGCTACATAATCTACCAGTTTTTTGCCTACCCAGCAATATACGGAGGAAACACATTCGCCTACGGTTACGTCGCAACCAGTTTCATCGTTGGCGTAGCTATCTACGCAATTTCGAAGTCATACTATTCAAAGCGAGGCATCGATATCACACTCGCATTCAAAGAATTGCCCCCACTCTAGAATAACTCAAAGTGCGAAACCACTCCTACTCGACGAAGACTGCGGCTGTCAGTCTCCAATCCAAGAGGCCTACGTTGATTGGACAGGCGTCAGAGCGGTCCATACATGTGTGAACCTGTTTGAGAGATGCTCGTTAACTTCCGCGTTTACCTTTACTTCGCCGTGGTCGAAGTTCACTTCAATTCGTAGAAGCAGACTTCGATATTGCTCGTACCATTTTCCGTCTGTTGTTCGCCCGGATTTGACCGCAGCGATGAGACCCGCGTCAACTAGTTCCTGAATTCGCCGATACACCGTAGTGATTGGTATCTCGTACATGTGGCTTAACTCTAGTGCACTGACGGATTGGGTTGATGTGGCGGTTAGAATCTGACGAGAGTAACTGTCAGACAGAGCGGTCAGAATTCGCTGCTTCGCGGTCTCTTCGATTACGATCAAGCTTTCCAAAGGTAATCCAACCTGGTATCTATAAAAGATAGACGAGTAATTACGGGTGAACGCGCTAATATGTGCTCAAAAATTCTCTTGGCGCTTCTCTATTCTATCTGAGTTCAATGAAACGTGCGAATAGTCTTATGCGTCGAAAGGTCGTGAAACTAGATCCTGATCAAATGTTCACACTATAAGGACCGCGTAGTTGGCCATTGTCACGTTTCGAAGTGTTGCTTGACTCGCCGTAACAGTTGTGGGTTTTTCAGAATGTCTTCGAAAAGCTCCATCTCCTCTCGGGTTATCTTTGGGATAGGAAGTGACAGGGCGTGTTTTCTATCCAATCCCATCATTTGATAGAACTCGGAACGTTTCTCGTAGAATTTTTCGGCCTCGCTGAAACTTTCAAACTTCCATGCCTTTAATGTGCGTCCCGAGCGAGATTACGCTCTACTACGGCCCATTTGCTCAAAATTCCTGACCTTAGCGCAATCCATCTACCTTTTTGCAATCTGTTTTTTCGCGGCTTCAACGTAGTCGTTTAGTGTGTAGGCGTCGTGCTCATGAAAGGGCAAACCTAACTTAGCGTAGAATTTTCGTGCAATCGTAGGTCCAAGTGTGTTCGCGCCAATGATGTCGAAGTCTGCTTCGATGGCATGATAGAGTGTTTCAGATCGATATGGAAGCTCCTCACGCGTAATATCGTATCGAGCTCTCAAGTCATGGTAGAGTTTGTCTCGTCTCCCGACCCCTAGAAATTCTCGCAACGTATCGCCGATAGCTGAACTTAGAAGAGTCTCAAGATTAGGTCTCAAGTCTGATTGCGTTTTCAGGTAACTAGTTTCTAGTTCGGAACTTTGTTTCGGCTGAACTGGTTCGAGTACCACTTCCAAATCCGACTCACGCTCCGCGTCATTCGGCGTTGATTTGGTAAATTAAGAGTTATTCGACAAAGTGGAACTCTACATACAAAATATTCTCGACAGTCAGTCGTACATATTCATTACCAATTCAACAACGAGATGTTCAAGAAGGTTCAGGCTGCCATACGGAATTCGCTTGACTATAGAATCGAATGTTGATTGTGATAATCTCTTAGCATAAAAGACTAGACAAATAGAAATCTGGAACACTCCTACAAATTTCATTTTCATTCATGGACAGGACGGGATTCGAGTCCGCGACCTCCCGGATTTCTCAATCACGGACCTGGTTGTCACAAGAGTTCTGCGCTAACCCTTCGCTAACCGCTCTATGGCGTCGTAGAGGGCAGGAGTCCCCTGTTCTCGTAACCCCATGTTCTTGGCGCATTTCAGAAGTTCGCGAACAAGGCTCGAACCAAATGAAGGAATCACTAATCGTTCACATACCTCGTTTGCTAGGCGCATGTCTTTCTCCAGATGTTCCATTTTGAACCCCGGTTTGAAATCCCTCTGCACCATCTTCGGCCCGAAGTTTGCCAATTGCCATGAACTTGCGGCGCCAGTTGAGAGGGCAGTGATGGTTTGGTTCGGGTTTAAGCCTGCCCGAGTAGCGAGGATTAGGGCTTCACAAGTTCCTAGGAGGTTCAATCCTACGCAGATCTGGTTGCAAAGTTTCGCGTACGATCCTGCGCCGTTTGGTCCCATATGAAAAATCTCCTTCCCCATCGCCTTGAAGAGGGGTAAGGCTCGTTCGTACGTTGCATCATTTCCGCCCACAAGAAAAGTCAAGGTTCCAGCCTCGGCTCCCATCGTCCCACCCGTTACTGGTGCATCCAACGCCTCCACCCCCTTACTCTGAAGCCGTTTCGCTATCTCAACTTCAACTAGCGGGGAAATCGTTGAACAATCGATCACTAACGAACCACCCCTAACCCCTTCCGCAATCCCATTCCGCCCTAGAATGACATCTTTCACGTCGGAAGAATCTGGTAGCATTGTGATTACAATCTCTGAACGCTCGGCCACCTCACGCGGACTGGAGGCTACTTGCGCACCTAACTTGATGAGTTCCTCAGCAGACTTCTCGTGCCGACTGTGGACAACAAGTCCGCGCCCAGCCGCTATCAGACGTTTTGACATTGGTTTACCCATTAGCCCAAGCCCAATGAAACCAATCTCAGTCACTCCAACTCACCTTCGATACCCGCTCTGTGACGACCTCATGGAAAAGGAATTCTACAACTAGACCCTCGGCGTGCACAATTGCATTTACGACCAACGGATCAAATCTCGACGGTCGCTTGATCCTGTTTGGCGTTTTAAATTGTGACTGAGATTAGGCCACAACCCACTTTAGCTCGGCACTGGCGAAGATAGCCCGCGTTTGAAGATGAAATCGGTAGACCTCGCATCAAAGAATATCGACAAGAAACGACCCGCGCTCCCAATAGAACTCGACTTTCAAGATGAGTTGAAAGCTATCTGGGGAGAGAAATGGGGTGCGCAGAGCGAGATTGGTAGACTCAGAAGAGTCCTGGTGAAGAAACCGGGACCAGAAGCTGTGCATCCCGCAAGAGACCTGAAGTGGTATGGTATGACAGATGTTGTAGACATTGAGAAAATCCAAGCCCAACACGACAATTTCGTTCAGTCTCTGAAAGAAGAAAACGTGGATGTGGATTACATGGAGGCTCCTCAGTTGCCCAAGGGCCCATATGACGTGTTGAGAGGGCTATGGGGAACCAGGGATTTCGGTTTCGTAGTGAATGGAGGAGCTATTGTTCATCGAATGTCGCTTCCCTGGGATAGAGGGGGTGAAGTCCTTTGGGCGAAGAAGGTCATCGAACTAGGTTGCCCAATCCTATCGACAGTAATAGGATCCGGCATATTCGAAGGCGGAAACGTAATTTGGCTTGACCCCGCACATGTTTGCATTGGCAAGAGCATAAGAACAAACCAAGAAGGCATCGACCAAGTAGCCTACGTACTAAAATCCGTTGACGTTGAGGAGATTAAGATAGTCCCCTTACCGGGATGGCTTGACAACACTGAATGGCCTGCGGGCGGTTTCGCCCACCTTGACTGTGTTTTTGGCTACGCAGACGAAGGGCTTGCCGTAGTCTACCCACCAGCTGTTCCTTTCGACTTTCTAGAATATTTGCGAAAGAATGGCGTTAACATGATAGAGGCTCCGCCTGACGAAGCCAAGAATTACGCCTGTAACATATTCGCACTCGAACCAGGCAAAGTGATGATGCTAGACGGTTTCAAGCATACCAGGACTGAATTAGAGAAAGCAGGAGTGGACGTGATAAGAGTTGAAATGTCGGAATTCACAAAAATAGGAGGAGGTCCACATTGCGCAACTTCACCATTAATACGCGACCCAGGACCCAAATTACCCGCCCGAAAATGATGCCGATATGTAAGTCGGAATAGTGGATAATCGAAACTGCCGCGTCACACTTTACGCGGTAACGTTACCTTCACGGTGAAATCAGATTAAGAGTCTGGTTGTTACCGTTCGGTGAAGGAACGACCTCTAGAAGCGCAAAAGTGAACGAAAGAATCCAGTTTCAATGATCACTGGGTTTATGCCTACTTCTTCGTAGCGTTTTGTGTGATCTTTGCTGAC
>DATIYC010000099.1:0-23819 GCA_035517955.1 Candidatus Acidiferrales bacterium
ATGACGACCTCAGCGACGGGCTGACCCCTTGGGTGACGTATTGCAAAGTTCTCGGGGGATAACCCCCCCCGTCACCACCCCTTTTCCATAAGTACTTCAGCCTGTGTCAATTTCGCCACAGCAACAGGGGGCTCAAGGTGGCCAAGGCCAAGTGGGAGAACGACTCGGACGAAGTTCGAGTTCGAGCGGGATTAATGGAGAAGATTGCGGAGTTCCTTCGTAGCAAGCGCGCACGAGACCTAGCATTGACCAGCAACCGTGCCGTTGTTGAATACTGCGTACGTGAATTTCTTAAGAAAGAGGGCTTTCTGTAGCGAGGATTCACTTTCGAAATTTATTGATACTCCGTTGAAGTACTATTCTAGCGGTATGCAAGTACGTCTTGGTTTTTCGGTCGCGGCACAATTGGAGCCAGAAGTGCTAATAATTGATGAAGTCTTGGCGGTAGGGGATATCGCGGTGGCGCAAGGTAAGTGACCTGATTTCTATCTACCCGGTCACAATTATTGCGACTCAAACGTGGGAATAAATGGTTTTATTAGGGAATCGTACTGAACTGTCGCAATTTCCTTACAGGTGAATTTGGTTTGTCAATGTTCGCCGTACCTGGTGCTTATGATCGTGCAATTACAGTTTTCTCGCCTGATGGGCGCCTGTTTCAGGTCGAGTACGCTTCTGAGACTGTGAAAAGAGGGGCAACCGTCTTAGGCATTGCGTGTCCCGACGGTGTGGTTCTAGCAGCGGAAGAGAGAGCAACTTCAAAGCTTCAAGATCCAACTTTCATGTGGAAGATTTTCCAAATCGATGAACACGTTGGTGCCGCTGTGGCAGGCTTGAGTTGCGACGCACACATACTTGTCGATCAAGCGCGCGTCTACGCCCAGTCTAACCGGCTCCTCTACGATGAGCCGATCGACGTTGAGATCCTAACCCGAAGAATCGGCGAAATCAAACAACTATACACGCAGCACGCTGGCGTTCGTCCATTCGGAATCTCTATGCTGTTTGGCGGACTCGACCGCAAAGGCAGCAGATTGTTTTGGACAGATCCAAGCGGAGCGTTCCTAGCATACAAAGCTTGGGCGATTGGAGCGGGAGGGGACGCAGCAAACGAGATCCTTGAAGCCGACTACAAAGAAAGTATGAGCCTTGATGACGCAGTAACCCTAGCTCTCAAATGTATGAGCAAAGTTCTAGAAGACAAGCTTGACGCACAAAAGATCAGAATCGCCACAGTATCGGCTGCAACTAAGAAATTCACTAAACTCTCACAAGAGGACGTCGACAAATACATCAAACGGCTGGACTCGTCCAAAAAGGCCGCTAGCCGATGAGTGAAAAATTCACAACAGCTCGCATATCAAAACAAGGAGAAAAATTCGAAATTCTAGTCAAGCCTGACCCGGCACTAGAATTCAAAATGGGTAAACCGCTCGGAATCTCACAACTACTCGTAATTGAAGAAATATACAGCGACGCCGGGAAAGGCACTCGTGCCTCCTCAGAGAAGCTTGAGAAGGCATTCGGCACATCAGAACCAGTAAAGATCGCTGAAGAAATAATGCGACACGGTGAGCTACAGCTCACCACAGACCAGAGACGACAACTAGTAGAAGAAAAACGAAAACAAATAGTTGCGTTCGTAGCTAGAAACTGCATCGATCCGCGAACTGGAACCCCACACCCGCCAATCAGAATAGAGCAAGCAATGAATCAAATCAAGTATTCAATCGACCCCTTCAAGAGCGCTGACGAGCAAGCGAAAGACGTGATCGAAGAGCTACGTGCGCTATTGCCAATCAAAATGGAGCAAATGCGCGTCGCTGTGAAGATCCTGGCGGAATTTGCTGCGAAGGGCTATGGAGCAGTCAAGGGATATGGTACCATAAGTAGGGAAGAATGGCAAGCCGATGGTGCTCTGGTTGCGGTAGTTGAGATGCCCGCTGGGCTCTACGGTCCTTTCGTAGAACGCCTCGGCAAGATTACTCAAGGGACAATCCAGACAAAGGTACTGAAGTAACTCTCTCGCTCGCCAATTTTCTGGCATATGGTGAAATGCGCGGACTTTGCCCGAGTAAGATGTGTTCTAATTGATTTCAGCGCTCGGAAAGTTAGAGCGCCTTGAAGACGTGTTGAGGTTTACAATTATCTTATCTCGGTAAACATTATCTAGCAGTCTCTTTGCTTTGCACACGTTCGTTGACGAGTTGGAATAATTGACGGTATTCGCTGAAAGGAAACAGTTGGTAGGCCCTGGAGATGTCCTTGCAGAAGGACCATATTTCGCGGGCGAGAATACCTACCGTGAAGGAACGAAAATCTACTCCGCGCGAGTTGGAATGGCCGAAGTGGTTGGCAATAAGCTAATCGTCGTCCCCGTGAAAGGTGCATACATCCCACGTCTAGATGACATAGTACTTGGTCGGGTAACGGATATTGGAATGTCAGGATGGCAAGTCGATATTTGCGCGCCTTATCCCGCAATGCTTCCTCAGTCTGAAACTCCTCTGCAGAGAGGGCGCGATACCATGCGTCGTGACCTCGGTCGCATCTATACGGTGGGCGATCTAATGATCGCACAAGTCATAGCTTTTGACAGAACACGCGACCCGCTTCTAACTACTAAGGGCCGAGGGCTCGGAAAGGTCACTTCTGGACGTGTGGCAAGAATAACGCCGACGAAGATACCTAGAATCATTGGAAAGAAGGGGTCTATGATAACAATGTTGAAGAAGGAGACTGGAACCGATATCATCCCTGGCCAAAACGGCGTTATCCTGGTTGTCGGGAAGAACCCAGACCAGGAGCGTATAGCTGTAGAAGCAATCTACATGATCGAACGTGAGGCACACACGACAGGATTGACTGATCGTGTTAAGGCAATGATAGTTGAAAGAATGAAGGGAAACCCAGTTGGGCAATAAAGAGCAAGTTCGTTTACTCGACGATAATGGACTGCGTGTAGACGGTCGGCGTATTGACGAACTCCGACCGGTGAAATTAGAAGTTGGAGTACTGGACAAGGCAGATGGGTCCGCATACATCGAGCACGGGAGGAACAAAATTTTAGCGGCAGTATACGGGCCGCGAGAGGCACATCCAAAACACATAGCATTGGCGGACAGAGCGGTAGTTCGATGCCGTTACCACATGGCACCTTTTTCAACCGATGAAAGAAAATCTCCCGCACCCTCTAGGCGAGAGCTAGAGCTTTCCAAGGTCATCCGAGAAGCCCTAGAGCCATCGATAATGTCGGAATACTTCCCTAGAGCAACGGTTGACATTTTCATTGAAGTTCTCCAAGCTGATGCAGGAACCAGATGCGCTGGAATAACTGCGGCCTCGTTAGCGCTAGCGGATGCAGGCATTCCTCTTCGTGAGCTCGTGGCAGGGTGCGCTGCAGGCAAAGTGGACGGGAAAGTAGTCTTGGATCTATCTGACGTTGAGGACAAGAAAGGAGACGCCGATCTACCAATCGCCTACATGCCGAAGTCAAATGTAGTTGGGCTTCTTCAGATGGATGGCTCAATGACAGAGGACGAGTTGAAGCAAGCACTGGATATGGGCATCGATGCTTGTAGGAGGATCTACGAGATGCAGCGAGAGGCGCTAAGAACTAAGTACCATATCGAACGAGACGAGGATGAGAAACAGGAAGTTCCGGAGGTCAAGGCATAATGTCGGCAACTCGTCAGCTCTCACCAGTCGCCAAGCTTGAACAGAAGACAGTGCACGACCTGATCGTTAAAGGTAAGCGGCTTGACGACCGAGGTCCATTGGACTATCGCCCAATGACCATAATGCTTGGAACCGTTGAGAAAGCAAACGGCTCAGCGTATGTGTACTTGGGAAAGACGAAAGTTCTCGCAGGTGTAAAGGTTGAGCTCGGAACGCCGTTTCCGGATACACCTGATGAAGGCATACTTACGGTAAATGCGGAATTCGTTCCAATGGCCTCACCAACTTTCGAGGCAGGCCCACCCGACGAGAACTCGATAGAGTTGGCGCGCGTCGTGGACAGGGGAATACGTGAGTCGAAGGCAATAGACGTCAAGAAACTATGCGTCACACCCGGCAAGAAAGTATTCGTCGTCTTCGTGGACGTTTACGTCCTGGACCACGATGGAAACCTCATCGACGCAGCAGGAATGGCCGCATTGGGCGCTTTGGTGAGCGCCAAAATGAAGGCGTTCGAAGTTAAAGACGGTGAAGTCGTCTACCAAGATGAGAAAATCCCACTACCCATAAACAATTACCCTGTTCCAATCACCTCCGTCAAGATCGACGGATCGATAGTTCTTGACCCATGCTTAGAGGAGGAACAAGTGATCAGCTGTCGCCTAACGGTTACCACGGATAAGAACGACAATGTGTGCGCCATGCAGAAAGGTGGATTGGGAGTTTTCACACCTGAGGAGATCAAGCAAATCATATCCACGGCTGTAATCAAATCAAAAGAGCTACGCGAGAAGATTATGTCGAAAGTGGAATGAGCATGGCTCGAACCTACAAGGTGGGCCCCTCCGGAAGCTTCGGCGCCCGCTATGGAACCGTCGCCAGAAAGAGATACGCCACGGTCATAACCGAGCTTAGGGCACCACACGAGTGCCCGCAATGCCACATTTCAGCGGTGAAACGGCTTTCGGTTGGTGTGTGGCTTTGCGATAGATGCGGATTCAAATTCGCTGGCGGAGCATACGCCCCCATTACGAAACTCGGGCAAGTAGCAGAGCGAGCCGCAAGAGCGGGCGTTGCAAGCAGCATAGTTGCTGAACGTAAGGCTCAGAAGGCAAAGGCCATGGAGGCTGAAGCCAAGGCCAAAACCAAGCGGCGACGGAGGAAGGCCGTAGCAAAGAAGGCGGAAGCACCAAAGGAGACCGAGACCGAAGATAAAGCACCTGAAAAGCAACCTGAGAACACAACAACCTAACTCCGGCTGCAGTCGGCTAACGATCATTCCGCGTCTATCAGAGTTGACCACGCGCCTTGAAACGAACACATACTACAGAGGCAACCATCAAAGTTACCTTCCGATCTAGGAAACAGATGGAAGCTATTGCAGAGGCACTTTCACCGGAATTAGCCCACCCTGCCGGAGAAAAAGCAGAAGCAAGTCTTTCCACCCAACGTAAGAGCCTGAAGTTTAGGTTCGTCGCAAGGGATACGTCATCACTACGGGCCATAATGAGTTCATATCTCAGGTTACTGGCTGCAACCTTGAACGTGTCAGCGTCGCTATCCGAACTTGAAAGGAAACCATCTACTCGAAAGGCTGATCATTAAGAAGAGTGAAAGCCTCACTGAAGCACCATGATAGATGACCTTGATTCCGAGATGCGGGCGAGAGGTATCAGTGGGCTCGTAGGCTTTGGAGAGACGACACTCGCTGACCCCGATTTGACCTACGCTGTAGGTGGCGCATTGACGAGAGGAAGTGCTTACTTCAAACATGTAGGAAAACAGGCGCTCCTGCTGGTTAGCAGCCTAGACTTCGCCAGCGCCAAGAAACATTCAAGAACCAATAGAGTCGAAACGTATTCACAGTGGGGTTACGAGAAACTTCTCAAGAAATACGGCAACCGCGACCAAGTCTTTCCACATTTGATCTCTCAGGTTCTACGAAAAGAGAGAGTTAGAGGGAACGTTGTCTTATTTGGTCGTTACGACTTAACGAGAGGAATACAGCTTGCTGCAAGTCTTAGGAAGGTTGGCGTGAAAGTTGTCGGGCAGCGTTCCCCGACAGTACTTGAGGCAGCCAGAGAACGGAAGGACAACCGTGAGTTGGAAGAGATTCGTAGAGTTGGAGAGAGAACCGCCAAAGTTGTGACAGAAGTCATGGGGCTCCTCCACAACGCGAAGGAACGACGAGGACGCTTAATGATAGAAAAGAAGTCTGCAACGATTGGTTTGATGAAATCGATCATCCAGTCTAAGCTGGCTGGCATGGGTTTGATTGCTCCTGAGGGGACAATTTTTGCGATAGGGCCGTCTGGAGCGGATCCGCATAACGTGGGAGTTCCTGACGAGAGGATTAGGAAGGGAAGGCTGATAGTTTTCGACATATTTCCTCAGGCGGAGTCGGGTTACTGGTTCGATCTTACGCGAACGTTCGTGATTGGAAGAGCGAACGACAAGGATCGTAGGATTTTCGCAGCCGTTGAGGACGCGCAAACCTCCTGCTTAGATTACTTGAAGGCTGGACAAAAGTGTGAGACTGCGATGGAATTGGCATGTAATGTCATAGAACGCGCGGGTTATCATACCGTGAGGGAAGTGTACACCGGCGGGGCAAAGAGCGTTTCTTCGGGTTTTACACATGCCTTAGGACACGGAGTCGGCCTAACTATTGGGGAGAGGCCCTATCTGGGTTTCATGAACCGCGACCTGCTAAGGGCGCGACAGGTAGTGACTGTTGAGCCGGGTGTATACCTTCCCGGCTATGGTGGCGTCCGAATAGAGGATACGGTTCAGATTACATCGAAAGGAATAGAACACCTAGCACACGTAGAAAAGGAACTGGAGCTTAGTTGAGAATGTGATGCCTATGGATACAAAGGTTGTAGGCGTTAAAGTCCCTGACGGCTGCAACGTAATTCTCGGTCAAAGTCACTTCATTAAGACCGTTGAAGACTTACATGAGGCGATGGTGAACGCTGTTCCCAGCGCGAAGTTTGGCATCGCTTTTTGTGAGTCTAGTGGTCCGTGCTTGGTTCGAGTTCAAGGGAACGATTCTGAACTCGAAGCTCTGGCCTCAAGGACCGCGCTGAAAATTTCTGCAGGACATAGCTTCATCATTTTCATGAAGAACGCTTATCCAATAAACGTCCTCGACAAGGTGAAAGCCGTCCCCGAAGTATGTGGGATCTACCTGGCCACGGCGAACCCGTTCCAAGTTGTCCTAGCCGAAACTACCCAAGGACGTGGAATTCTAGGAGTCGTGGACGGATTCGCGTCAAAAGGAATTGAGATGCAGAAGGATGTTCAGGAAAGGAAAAGCTTCCTGAGAAAAATTGGATACAAGATCTCAGGTTGATTTCCTAGACGCACCAGAGGCAATGTACCACCGGGGGCCGCTTGGGGTGTCCTCAAGACCTATGCCCGCGTGCGTCAATTTATCCCTAATACGATCTGCTGCACCCCAATCGCCTCGTTTCCTCGCCTCCTCTCTCATCTCAACAAGCAATGAGAGCAGGTTCGAGACAACCGTGTTTTGCCTGGGGTTATTGGACCGGAGAATTCCGAAGACGTTGCCGAAATAGTCGAATGCGTTCACGATGAGTTCCGCTGAACTGTGACTTAGCTTGGTTCCGATGAAACCTTCAGCGGTTTTCGAGTAAGCAATCAGCTGAGCTAACGCACGTGGTGTGTTGAAGTCATCATCCATCGAGCTGTCAAATTGTGCGATCGCGTCGTGAGTCAATCGTTCAATTTGGGAATCGATTGGTTGATCTTTGGAGAGTTTCGAGTCTAGAAGAGTTTTCAATTGGTTGTATACTGAACGTAATTTATCGAGAACCTCCTCTGCTTGCCGAATGTCCGCTTCATCGAAGTTTAGCTGCGATCGGTAATGCCTCATTCCGTAGTATAACCTCAAAGCCTCCGCGTCATGCCTAGTGAGCGTCTCAGCCGTGGTTACGAAGTTACCCATCGAATGCCCCATCCGCTCTCCCCGAATCATCAATAACCCCCCATGAACCCAGAATCGAACGAGGGGTTTGATGCCGGTTGCGGCTTCCGCTTGTGCGATTTCCGCCTCATGGTGCGGGAAGACCAAATCCAAACCTCCTCCATGCAAATCGTAGGTTGGACCGAAATAATGCGTAGTGATTGCTGTGTCTTCTATGTGCCAACCTGGTCGTCCTTTTCCCCATGGACTGTCCCACGATGGCTCGCCAGGTTTCTGGCTCTTCCAAAGCGCAAAGTCCACCGCATTCTTCTTTCTCTCATCTGGGTCAACCCTATGGATGGTCAGTTGCTCTATCTTCTGATGTGACAATTTTCCGTAGTCGGGAAACTTTGAAACGTCATAATACACATCGCCCCCAACCTCGTACGCATAACCCTTCGTGATGAGAGCAGAGATTTGTTCTATTATCTCCGGAATATGTTCTGAGGCTTTTGCATAGAGATTCACGCTAGTTATCCCCAAAGCCTCCATGTCGCCCATAAATTCCCTAGTAAAGCGATCAGCCATTTTCAGAGGGTCTTCACCTGACTGATTTGCTCGGTTAATGATTTTGTCTTCAACATCTGTTATGTTCATCAAGTAGAAGAGACTGTATCCTTTTGCTCTCAGGTATCTCGCTATGATGTCATACGCCAGGTAAGTACGCGCGTGACCGATATGACTGTGATCATACACGGTAGGTCCACAAACGAACATGTGGACCCTGTTTCCAGTGCCGGGTTTGAATTCTTCGATCGTTCGTGTTCTAGTGTTGTATATTCTTAGAACCAAGATAGGGAGCCTCTTTGTATTCTGGAAAATATAGACGGCTGACTCTCTTTACCGTTGGTTAAAGAGTTGAGTTTCTGGGCAAAGGCCTTCACCCAAGGTTCTCGCCATTGGAGGCGATTCACCGTTGTACATCTAATTAATCTTGTGATGAGCTAGCCGGTCTTCGCGGATAAAATCGTTCACTAAAGCTGATTCTTCTCTTGGGAAATGAGTTACGGATTTTGTCTTCGTCTCTACCCTTACACATATATTGAACCCGACGTTTCCAATCTGCAAAATGGATGATTATTATCATGGCTCAAGCTGTTCTCAAGACGGAAAAGAAAGGAGAAGAAGTCGTTCAACCGGAAGTGAACATTGGAACACTTGGGCACGTTGATAACGGGAAGAGCACGCTTGTTCAAGCACTGACAGGAGTCTGGACGGCTCGTCACTCTGAAGAGCTGCGTAGGGGAATCACGATTAGGATAGGTTATGCAGATGCGTTCATCTATAAGTGCCCGAAATGCCGCGGACCGTACAATTTAACCACTCAACGAAAATGTCCAAACTGTGGTAGTGAAACGAAACTCAAACGTGCGGTAAGCTTCGTAGATTGCCCTGGCCACCATAGCTTGATGGTTACAATGCTCTCCGGCTCGGCTTTGATGGATGGGGCACTGTTCGTTCTAGCGAGCAGTGCGAAGTGTCCGCAAGCGCAAGATAGAGAGCATTTACTTGCAGCGCAAAGCGTTGGAATTAAGAAACTTGTAATCGTTCAGAACAAGATCGATGTCGTTAGCAAGGAACGGGCACTGGAGAACTACAAGGAGATACAAACGTTCGTGCAGGGGACCATCGCTGCAGATGCTCCAATAATTCCAATATCGGCGCAACACGGAACCAACATGGATTTGCTGCTGCATGAAATAGAGGAAAGAATTCCCACACCAAAGCGTGACCTCACCGCGCCGCCAAGGCTCTACGTACTTCGATCGTTCGAAGTGAATAAACCCGGTACAGAAATTGATGACCTAGTTGGAGGCGTTATAGGAGGCTCTATTGTACAAGGCGTCTTTCAAATCGGCGACCAAATCGAGATCAAACCCGGAATAGCGGTACAGGAGGGAGGCAAGAGCAGGTACGAGCGGCTGCTAACAACTGTGCGAAGCCTTAGCGTCAGTATGGGACCAGTTCGGGAAGCAAAGAGTGGTGGTCTCGTGGGCTTGGGCACCGATCTGGATCCTTCCCTTACAAAATCCGACGGACTCGTAGGAAGCGTTGCAGGAAAGGTCGACACGCTGCCACCGACACTAAACAAGATAACATTAGATGTTAAACTCTTTGAGAAAGTGGTTGGAACCGAGTTAGCGGTACCGGTCGAGAAGATTCGAACAAACGAAGCCCTAGTAATGAACGTAGGGACAACTGTGACATCTGGAGTGGTGAGCTCGGCACGGGAAGACCTAGTTGAGGTAAATTTGAAGAAACCCGTCTGCATCGACCCGGGCGCAAAGGTCGCGATTAGCCGAAGAATCTCTGAGAGCTGGCGTCTTATCGGATTCGGATCTTTGAAGGCCTAGAAATGCCAATCAAGGTAATTCTCGACACGAATTTCCTCATGATACCTTTCCAATTCAATTTAGACGTCTTTCAAGAAATCGAATATCTGTTGCAAAAGAAAGTGGACTTCGTTGTCCCTTCCTCTGTAAAGAGCGAGCTTACCGGAATCTCCGCAAGAGGCGGGGAAGGGGCTGCTGAGGCTTCTTTGGCGCTTCAGCTAGCTTCGCGATGCCGGGTCGTGGAAGTAACGCTGAATCCTGGAGAGTCCGTTGACGACGCAATTGTTAAGGCATCACAAAAATTGAGCGCAGTAGTTGCTACAACCGACATTGAACTGAAAAAGAGGCTAAGAGATATTAACGTCCCGGTCGTGTACCTCAGAGACAAATCTAAACTAGAAATTGAAGGAATGGAGCCTGCCTATTTCTAGGACATGATTTTCACGTAATCGAGGTAGTGGAAAATGTTCAGGTTAGTAACGGTTGAAGACATAGTTAGGATTCCGCCGCAAAGTTTCGGTCACCCCATCGATAAGGCCGCAAAGGATCAGATCAAACTCAAATACGAAAACGTCGTCGACGAAGAGCTGGGCTATGTTATCTTGGTCGTGGATGTTGACGTCGACCCAGTTGGAAAGATACTGCCCGGTGACGGATCAACATATCACAAAGTAAACTTCAAGCTGCTATCCTTCTATCCCGAAATGCATGAAATCGTTGAAGGCGAAGTAGTCGAAGTAACAGACTTTGGAGCCTTCGTCAGAATTGGCCCCGAGGATGCGCTCCTACATGTTTCTCAAATCATGGATGATTACATATCCTTCGACGAAAAACACGGTGTTCTAGTAGGAAAGGAATCACAAAGGAAACTCGGTAAGGGTGATTTAGTGAGGGGTCGCATAATCGCCGTAAGCTTCCCCCGAGGAGGGGCGGGAGGAAAGATCGGCATTACAATGCGGCAGCCATTTCTCGGCAAACTCGATTGGATCGAGTCAGACATCAAGCGGTCGAAAGGCGTTCGAGAGGAGAAGGCCGCATGACTGATAAAGCGTGCAAGAATTGTAGATTCATCAGCAGCGGACCCGTCTGCCCTAATTGCAAGTCCACCAATCTCAGCGACGACTGGAGCGGATTAGTAGTCATTATGGATCCGGTTACGTCGGAAGTCGCGAAGAGAATGGACATAAAAGCTGCTGGACGCTACGCCCTAAGAGTCCGGTGACTTGCTGCTCCCCAAAGTTGTCTGATGTGCGATACTACGCCGTCCCTGAAGCCCTTAGGGAGACTCTCAAGCATCCAATGGGGAGACTTGTCGAGGGAACGGAAGCAGAGTGCAACGCAGTTCTTGCGGAAACTGTGGAAGAAAGACGACCGCTAATCCTCGTTGGTGACACCATCTCTAGAAATGCAATTCAATCAGGAATCAAACCAGACGTCATCATTATCGACAGATTAGAAAAGAGAGGTAAAGCAGCACCATTTCTTTATCGCGGGATGACTCGCGTTCAAGTTAAAAACTCTGCGGGGAAGATTGAGATGGACGCGTGGCTTGCTATCGATGAAGCGGTTCGGCGAGGCAATACCTTAGTGCAGGTTGATGGAGAAGAAGACTTGCTCACTATTCCGGCCGTGTTAAGTGCACCGATCGGTTCGCTGGTCGCTTACGGGCAACCCAGTGCTGGAATCGTTATCATAACGGTATCGGAGAGTGTAAAGGCTGCAACTCGGAATATTCTTGACGCAATGGAGAAGTTCTACTGAAGCTACTTTGGCGCTTTCACGAAGTCTGTGAAACTGCAAGACCCGCATGTCCATCGTTCAACAGGATTCTTGTGGTATGCCATGATGTTTCCGCATCGTGGACATTTGCGATTCTTTAGCTTAATCGTGCCCTTCTGCTGGTCAAGGTCGTAAAGGGTGCCGACTCGTGCTTTCGGGCCCTTCTTCTCGGCTACCTGTGGTTTCTCGCTCACTTGGCTTCAGCCTCCTTCGCTTTCTTAGTCGGAGTCGGCTCGGGTTGCGGCTTAGCTTCAGCCTTTGGTTTGGCTTCTTTCGGGGCCTCCACTGGTTTCTGTTCTTTAGCTTCGGCAGGTTTCTGGGCTTTCGGCTTCTCGGCCTTCGGTTTAGCCTCCTCCTTCTTTGCTTCTTGTTCTTTCACTTTCTTCCGTTCCTCAGGGGGAAGGTTGCGGATTTGTATGTGCTTTGGCACGGTCTGCAGCGCCGATTGTGCATCATCATAAACTTCAACTCCGGAAATGGCACTTTGAGTCCCAGTTCCGGTCTCCATCTCGATTACGTAGACGTTCTCCTGTTTCGTGTTGTATTTTGAGGCGACGGCTTTGCGCAGTTCGGCTCTCGAGGGGGTCCCTTGCCCGTCGTGATCGATTTCGAGGCTTACTTCCTTTCTCTTGAGCAGCGGGTTGTACTTGTCCTGTTTAATTTTAAAATCCAATTAATCTATCTCCCATTCACTTCTTCTTTGTAGGTTTCTTTGCGGATTTCTTTGGACGTGGTTTTTCAACGGTCTTTTCTGGCGCGGCTTTAGGTGGTTCGGAGGGAGCTTCAACCTTAGCTTGTTCGGGTTTCTTCTGTTCGCTGCCTGCTTCTTTGGTAACTGTGAAGTTGATCTGGTAGGTTTCGTCCGTAATCGTTCTGCCGCGCACAAGTTTTCTCCTCCTCTCGCCATGTCGAGTGGATCTGAAGCCGGCCCCCGATGACAGAACAATATACTTCTTTACACCTCCGTGAACGTCTGCTCGCATTGGTATACCGTTCTTGTCACAACCCCCAGAGATGATTAGTTTCGACTGGGCAATTCCTAGCGGAGAACCATCGATTACTTCGCCAAGCGCACGGCCTACGAGTGCTTGAGCCCTAGATCCCTCAATCTCACTGGCGGCAGACTTGCCGGTTGAGGGGTCCGATATTATGAGTTTGAACTTCGCCAACATGATGACCCTATTTTCACTGCGGAGCGATACTAGCGATTGAGTGCCTTTTATTAACGTTGCCAGATTCAACTAGTGATGAGGATGTGTGCGAAAGAACATCTTCAGCTCTGAAATGCTAAGGAATCCGTGTTCTCTTCGGTCTTTGCTGGTTGACTCAAGCCAAATGTGTTTCGCCCTTTGTCCTTCGACTTCCTGAAGAAATTCTTCAACCGTTAACGTCTTCACGGTATGGGGCACGTTGCCATCGGAGATTCTCTGCGCCAGCTCCTCTCGCTCAGCCCGTTTAGGGTTTCCTTCGACCCTAAAGCACGTCATCGTCTCGTTTGTTGGGCGTATAATCCCGAGAGTTCCCTTACCTCTCAACTCGATGAGGAGCATCGAATATTGGTGGATCTCGCTGATTATCTGTAGCACGTCACTTGCCGAAATCATCGTGAATCAGCGTCCACCTCACGGCGGCAATCGACGGAATGGAGGATAAGCGTGACTATTCAAGTTTCACAGTTTCATTCACAAAAGAAACGGGAAATCTCTTTTGGCAAGATCGAAAAAAGAATTGCACTGAGTTATGACGGAAATTTGCGGGCAGAAACATTGATAAAAGGCACACAAATGATAGCGCATCGGCAAATGAAGCGGTGAAGCAAATGCCAAAATCGTTCTACGTTAAGTTCGAGGTACCGAAGGAGCTAGCCGACAAAGCGCTCCAAGTCGTACAAGTAGCTAAGGATTCAGGTAAGCTTAGAAAGGGAACAAACGAAAGCACGAAGGCAGTTGAACGTGCTGTCGCCAAACTTGTCCTAATCGCGGAGGATGTGGATCCACCTCAAGTTGTTGCCCACTTGCCAATTCTTTGTGAAGAACGTAAGATCCCGTACCTATTCGTTCCGAATAAGCTCGACTTGGGAAGAGCGGCAGGAATTGACGTTGGATGCGCGGCCGTAACTGTACTCGAAGGTGGAGAAGGCGCTAAAACGTTGAAGGAAGTCGCGGACTCAGTTGACCAATTGAAGAAGAGCGGGGCCAAGAGCCAGACATGAGTTCTGCGAAAGAACGTGCCGAAGAAGCCATCACACCAGCCGAAGTTACACAGATCATTGGAAGAACAGGCGTGACGGGTGAGGTCATACAGGTCCGGGTTAGAATACTCGAAGGACGCGACAAGGGGCGAGTAATAACTCGAAATATCAAAGGCCCGATTCGAACCGGCGACATTCTGATGCTACGCGAAACGGAACGGGAAGCCAAGAAGATTAGGTAGGGAGACGCGCCTGAAACTTGCCACGAAACTATACCTGTTCCTTCTGCGGTAAGGACTTCCCACAAGCCACAGGAATCATGTTCATTCAGGGGGACGGGTCAATCTTCTACTTCTGCTCCACGAAATGCCGAAAGAGCATGATGGTGAACAAGAGAGACCCTAGAAAACTCAAGTGGACACAATATTACGGGAAGAAGGAACGGGGCAAGTAGGGTCAGGCCGTTTGCAAACCGAACGCACCTTCTCGTTCCTTAAACCGGAAAGCGTCATGAGAGGACTGATTGGCGAGATAGTTTCGAGATTCGAGAGGAAGGGACTGCTTCTAGTAGCTGCCAAGCTCAAGCAAGTATCAGATGACGAAGCGCAGCAGCTATATTCAATTCACAAAGGGAAACCTTTCTTCAAGGAACTCATTGAGCACGTAACGTCCGGGCCAGTGTTTTTGATGGCTTGGGAAGGACCCAATGCGGTCGCCATCGTAAGAACTTTAGTCGGAGCAACCAACCCTGCCGTCGCAGCGCCCGGTACAATCCGCGGAGATTTTGCTCTCCAAATAACCCCTAATGCCATTCATGCCTCTGACTCATTGGAGAATGCGAAAAGAGAGACGTCGATCTTCTTCCCGTCTGAGGAGATTGCTGAGTACTCGAAGCCAACAGAAAGCAAGTTTCTGCTCAAGTAAGAGGGCTAGAGGCCCCAGACTGGGTTTTCACGTCGTTTCAGTTGAATCAGCTCCTTGATCGTTTCATGATCGCTCTCTGCTAACTCTGATGGAAACTTAGTCAACCAGGTCTTAAGATTTCTTTCTGGAACATCGGTCAGTATCGTGTCTCCTTCGGAGATGTTTCGGCCTACTACGCCGTCCTCGATTGAGACTGCGACTTGGGCACCGACATTCGCTTCTTCAATGTCTTTCCCTTGATCTTGAATTCTCTGCGCAAGACCCAGTCTCTTTCCGGAGGTGGAGATGAGGGGAAACTTCGGTCTTAACTTGCCAGATACAATTTCTAGACCCACGATAGCGGGCTTGCTCCTTCTGAAGATGAAGCCCGGAAGAACCTTGGCCCTACATGGCCTGACCAAAGCATCAAGCTCAGCCTTCACGCCTGCTGAGCGTTGCTCCTCGTTCCAGCGTAAGTAATCCTCCATCATGTGGTAGATGATATCGGATTCAAAGATGGGCACATTGGCAGATCTCGACTCATCCGTGGCGTCGGGCAGAATCTTCACATTGAACGCGAGAACCACGGCGAGCAACCGGTCGTCCTTACTCGCCGTTTCAGCTTCTATGACGTCACGTTTCGAAACGTCTCCAATGTCCGCTAGATGGATTGGAATATCATGATGAGAGAGCTCCTCGGTCACCGCCTCTAACGAACCCAAAGTGTCAGTCTTGAGCACAATTCCAGATCGTTCCGTCTTAATTCGAAGCTTCTCGACCTCATCCTCTACGATGCGAACGTATTCCTTCGCGTTCTTACCCTTTGGGACAGCGTAAAGCGTCGAGCCTGCAAGAGCGTTTTCCAGAGAGGGTGCAGCAACCTTAACGCCTGATGCTGCGGAAACTCTCTTTACGCTGGTGAACCGGTCTCTGGGGTCCCTGATTTCATCTAGTGGCTTAGGGAGAAGTATTGCTCGAATTTCGGTAACGATAGGTTTGTCACGCCCTCCTAAAACCACTGTATCGTCAACTTTCAAGGAGCCATCGTAGATAATTGCATTAATTGTTGTTCCGAGACCCGGTTCATCCTTGACTTCTAGCACAGTGCCTCGTGCTGGTCCCGATGTGACCTGTAACTCCTCTGTGAGATATGCCTGCGTCAGACCTGTGAGAATGGCGAGGAGTTCGGGTATGCCTTCACCCGTTTTCGCGCTTACAGGAACAATAGCTACGTTTTGCCTGAACTCTGTGATTCGATCAAACCTTTCCGCCCGAAAACCAAGGCGAGACAGTGTTCCCATTATTGTGTAAACTTTGTTGTCGAGCTCGGTTTGGATTTCGGGAAACTGGGTTTTGAGTGACCGGAGGAATGACGGTTCTGATGTCGACTTCCAACCACGAATGGCGTCGATCTTGTTGGCGGCGATGATAAAGGGGGTCTTTCGACTCTTCAGGATGTTAATTGATTCAACTGTTTGCGGCTCAACCCCTTTCGTTACGTCGATTACTAGGATTGCAATGTCTGCAGCCGACCCGCCCCTCCTTCGCAAATTCGAGAACGTTTCGTGCCCTGGTGTATCGATGAAGAGTAACCCTGGTACCTTTAGTTCGAAATGAAATTGTTGTAGGAGATCGCCGCAGATTTCAGCGATAGTTTGGCTCGGTAGAAGACTTGCGCCGATCCACTGCGTGATGGCGCCGGGCTCCCGTTTCGCAACCGTTGTGCCCCTCAACTTGTCGAGCAGACTGGTCTTTCCATGATCTACATGTCCAAGAACTACAACGATCGGCTGGCGAATTGGCAAGGTTCTCACGCGAAGCTGACATTTTCATTCACCACTTACGCAGTATATCCCTTAAACTTTGCATGACGGCTTTACATGACGTTTTTACACTCGGCATGGTAAGGTTCGCGGCGTCTCTCAAGCCATGTCGGCTCAACCGGGTAACGTATTCGATGAACTCGCGAAACCCTTACGCGAGGCTATAAAGGAACGTGGCTTCACTTCACCGACGGACGCTCAGCAACAAGCGATCCCTGAAGTCTTGGCTGGACGAAACGTGCTGCTCATTTCTCCAACCGCATCTGGCAAGACTGAGGCGGCCGTTCTCCCCGTGTTTAGTAGGTACATTGCGGATCGAGGAGAGGAACGCGGAATCAAGATACTGTACATCACTCCGCTCCGTGCTCTCAATCGAGACATGCTCGACCGTTTCGAATGGTGGGGGAAACGGCTAGACATTCGGATTGCGGTTAGGCATGGGGATACGGAGGTTAAGGAACGGAGTTTTCAAGCAAAGAATCCTCCTGACATGCTCATCATCACCCCTGAGACGCTTCAAGCAATTCTGACTGGGCGAGTGATGAAACGGCATTTGCAGGCGGTGAGGTACCTCATCGTTGACGAGGTTCACGAGCTCGCAGAGGACAAACGAGGCAGCCAGCTCGCAATCGCAATCGAACGCCTCCGATCCAGCGCCATGCACGACTTTCAACTAATTGGGCTGTCCGCAACGATAGGAACTCCTGAGAAAGTCGTTCAGTTCCTAGTTGGTGCGGGTAGGGAGGCTACCACTATTCATGTTCCTGTGGGCCGGGAAATACAGCTCAAGGTGATCTGCCCGAAACCGGATGCGAGGGATTCTGCGTTAGCTTCCAGACTCTACACCCACCCTGAAGTTGCTGCTCGTCTCAGCCTGATTAAGAAACTGATTGAGAGCCACAAATCCGTTATCCTATTTACCAATACCCGTGCAATAGCGGAAATACTCGCGAGCAGAATGAAGGTCTGGGACGTAGACTTCCCAGTCTCAATACATCACGGCTCCCTAGCCAAGCCCTCACGGATCAGTGCAGAGAGAGGTTTGAAGGACGGCAACCTCCGGGGCCTTATAGCCACATCCTCGCTCGAACTGGGAATTGATGTAGGCAGAGTAGATTTCGTTATTCAATACAACAGCCCAAGACAGGTCACTCGCCTCATACAACGAATCGGCAGAAGTGGACATAGAATTGGACGAATCGCCGACGGCGTAATCATATCACTCGACTCCGATGACACGCTGGAATCCATGGTTATCGCCAGACGGGCCCTAGTCGAGGACTTGGAGCCCGTCACAATTCCAGAACGACCATTAGACGTGCTGACGCATCAATTAGTTGGGTTATTGATAGAGAAGGGAAGGTGGTACACCAATGAGATACTTGAGGTTATCACCAAAGCTTCGCCCTACAAAGATTTGACCGAGCAGGAGTTGCTCGGGGTCATCAACTATATGCACACCCGGTTCCCACGCTTGGCTTGGTACTCAGACCTTGACAAGGTTATCCTTCGACCTCGCAGAATCAAGGCCTTGTATTCGTACTATTTCGGCAAACTGTCCATGATCCCAGACGAGAAGCAATACTTGATCATCGACGAATCGAAGGAGGAGGCCGTCGGAGTTCTAGACGAAGCCTTTGTTGCTGAGTACGCAGAACCGGGCCGCAAATTCATTGTCCGCGGTAGCCCCTGGAGAATGACGAATATACGGGCGGACAAGATCTACGTGAAACCTATCAAAGACCCAACCGGTGCCATCCCAAGCTGGATTGGTGAAGAAATTCCAGTTCCCTTTGAAATAGGCCAAGAGATCGGAGCCATAAGACGTCTAACAGAAGAAGCAATAATTGCAAACCGAGACGAATCTGAACTAATCAACGAACTTTGTCAAACCTACCCAACCGAACAAGAAACAATGCGAAGCTCTCTGAGCGAAACGCTGGAGCAAGTCGCATTGGGAATCAAAATTCCAACAGACAAGCGTGTCACATTGGAAGATTGGGACGACTTTGTCATCATAAACGCCCACTTCGGCCTGCTGGTCAACAGAACACTCGCACGCCTTGTGGGACACGTGCTCTCGGAGGAGATCGGACAAACAATCGGCGTTCAACAAGACCCATACCGAATCGTAGTGCAAACATCCGGCTCAGCCAACGCGATAAAAGTTGCCGAGATAATCCGTCAACTTGGCAAGACCGAGATTGAAGCACTTGTGCTTGAGTCAACGAAGAAGACTGGTTTGTTCAAACGACGGCTCATTCACGTCGCGAAACGTTTCGGCGCAATCACCCGTTGGACTAATACGGCCAGCTTGAACCTACGCCAACTAATGAAGAGTTTTGAGGGGACGGTTATCATGCAGGAGGCCTTCAAGGAAACATTGGAAAAAGATCTCGACGTCCCAAATACGCTAAGAATTCTCCAACGGATTGGCAACGACATAGAACTTCTAGTCATACCGAGAACCGCAGAAGCTAGTCCTATTGCTAGGATCGGACTCGAAAGAATCAGCCGCAAAGCAGATCTCATACCGCCAGACAAAATGAAGAGAATACTCCTAGAATCCACGAAAGTACGAATCCTGAACGAATCAAGAACCTTAGCTTGTCCCAAGTGTTTCTCTTACGCAAGAATCGTCAGAATAAAGGATCTTCCCGACGACTTCATCTGTCCAAAGTGTAAGACAGGAAAGCTTGGTGTGTCAAGCGAAACTCCTGACGTAATTGAGAAGATTCGATTGAAGAACAGAAAGCGTCTACCCGAACGTGAAAGTCGAATTGTCGATGAATTGATTGAAAGTGCGGCTTTAATCAAGAAATTTGGAGTCGTCGCAGCTTATCCTTTCGCGGGTAGAAGAATATACTCACGCGAGGCACGCGCAGTGTTACGCAAAACACACGTCGTCTCGGATCGGCTATTCACGGCGATTATGGAAGCGGAGAGGAGGAGTTTGCAGCGTCGTTTCATCAGGTAATTGTTCAGTAAGGGCGATAAATGGCGTTAGGTCAAGATTCCTGGGCGATGAGGAAAGCTGGTATTGGAGTAACTTGTGATCGAAGAAACCAGAACTGAGCCCCCAAAACTTTCTGAAAACGACCGCTTCGTTGGCAAAACATACTCTATTTTCTCGAAAATACGTCTCATGCTAATTGTTGGGAGCTTTTATATGTGAAATAGAAGGCAGCTCCCTTTACGAAGATTTTGGAGTGAAAATATCTAATGTCAACCGAAACTAAACCTAAGAAGACAACTACGTACGTCGCAGCAGCCGTGCTGATAATTATCATATTGGCAGGCGTTGGATACTACTTCTTCCAGTCATCCACGGTAACACCCGCTCAGACAATGACAACCGCCATGGCGACGACATCGGCTTCACAATACAAAGACACAATTGTGATGGGAACGACCGATGCCGTCCAGACAACCATCGACCCTGCCGACGCCTATGACTACTTTGGCATTAACATGATTGACAATCTAGGCGCGCCACTCGTCGACTTCGCACCCGGAACCAATAACACAAGCCCGTCCGGCCTTCAACCGGCGTTGGCTACAAACTGGTCAGTAAGCTCGGACGGTCTCACCTATACGTTCATCCTGCGCTCAGGACTGAAGTATGATGACGGTACCCCGTTCAACTCCACCGACGTCAAGTTCAGCGTGGAAAGGGGAATGGCCCTGAACGACCCCAATGGCGCGTTTAGCGGCCTTGATGTCCCAGCGATAATCGACTCCGTAACGACACCCAACGCGACTGCGGTGGTCTTTCACTTGAAGGCCCCGTTCTCAGGTTTCCTCAGCATGTTGACCTTCAGCATTATGTATCCAGTCAACCCGAACAAGGTACCTCAAGTGACATGCAGCGTGGCTAATTCCTGCAACGATATGACTGGAATAGTCAACTTCACATCCACCAGCGCAGCAGCTAGCAACCCCAACGGCCTTGGCCCCTACACTCTGACCACGTGGACCCGATCCGGCACCAAGGACACGGAGATGGTTCTAACTGCCAACCCCAACTATTGGAACTATCCAACCTACCCGAAGACCCAGACGATAATAATCAAATTCTACCCCGACGCCACCTCGCTAGCAGCCGCCATCAGGTCAGGCGACGTTGACTTTGCCTACAGACAGTTCACAACGACCGACATCCGAAGCTTGATGACAACCCCCGGGCTTAAAGTGTACTCGAGCCCCGGTGCCTTCATCCAGTATCTCGTCATCAACCAGAACAAGGCTCCGTTCAATGACATCAACGTTAGGCAGGCTATAGCCGCAGCCATCAACAGAACCGACCTCATCGACACCGTCTTCGCTGGCACAGCCACGCCTCTCTACTCTCAGATACCTCTTGGTATGGCGTACCACACAGATTCATTCGAAACTGCCTATGGCGTCGGCCCCAATTACAATCTCACCAGAGAGCTTCTGGCGAAGTCGGGCTACGACGCCAACAACAAGCTCCCAGTCGACCTTTGGTACGAGACCACAGGACACTATCCCCAGAGTCCAGACCAAGCCCTTGTCTTGAAGAAGGACTTAGAGGCCAGCGGTGTGATTACCGTCACACTCAACGGCGTTGACTGGCCCACAATGCACTCGAACGTCAGGGCGGGCAGCATGGGCACGTTCATTTACGGCTGGTATCCGGATTTCATCGACCCCTACGACTACACAACACCGTTCTTATCTTCGACTGGCGCTTCGTGGCTCAACGACGGCTATAACAGTACGACCATGGATTCCCTGTTGACCCAGTCCCTCTCAGCCACGCCTTCGCAGGCCGCGTCGATCTACACCCAGATTCAGACACTGCAGGCTCACGATGTTCCCATGATTCCATTGTACCAAGGCGGCTCCAACTGCTGCGGTGCGGTGGCTAAGACTTCAGTGGGCGGGATCTACCTAGACGTTACCCTGATCTTCAGGCTCTCGACAATCTACGAGACAACAGAGACAACATAGCGGGGAAGCCTATACCTGAGCTTCCCCTTTCCCCTATTTTTGGAATGAGCCCAATTGAGCTTAAAGAGTTACATCGTCACGCGTGCTCTCCTCACAATTCCGACTGTGCTCCTTCTAGTAACGATAGTCTTCCTCATCGTGCGAGTGCTCCCAGGCGATCCGGCTCTCCTCCACTTCGGAAAGCAGGTCAACCCCATCGCCTTAGCCGAGGTCAGGCATTCGCTCGGCCTGGACGTCCCCATCTACGTCCAATACTACAACTACCTCATCGGCCTCTTTCATGGGAACCTAGGAATTGCCTTCTCGAATGAAGAACCGGTCACCCCACAGGTCCTCTCGGCTTTCCCGGCCACTCTGGAGCTCGCCATTGGTTCGATGATTGTGGCGGTGGTGGTGGGTGTGGTCCTGGGCGTTAGGTCTTCGAGGAGATACGGTTCGCTGGAGGACAAGATAATCAGAACCTTCGGCGCTGTCGTCTACTCCATTCCGGTCTTCTTCCTGGGTCTGATCTTCATCGCCGTGTTCGCCGTTACTTTTCACATACTTCCGTCAGGCGGAAGGATATCCGTCTTAATCCCAACCGGCGGGACCATCTTCGGCGTACACATCCAGACGGGACTGTACACCGTAGATTCGCTTCTGGCCGGAAATTTGAACGAGTTCGTCGACGCAATAGGGCACTTGATACTTCCTTGCACCGCCCTCGGGCTTTACATCTCTGCCGTCTTCCTGAGGATAACCCGAAGCAACATGCTCGACGCGCTCGGCCAAGAGTACGTCACCGCCGCCAGAGCGAGGGGCCTCAAAGAGAGGACCGTCCTCTACGGTTACGGTCTCAGAAATGGCTTGCTTCCTGTGCTGACAAACATGGGCCTTGAATTCGCCGGCCAACTGGGAGGGGCCATATTGACCGAGACTACCTTCGCCTGGAATGGGATAGGGACCTATATAGTCACGGCCATCACCGACCGGGACTACATTGCAATTCAGGGCGCGGTGGTCTTCTTCGGAATTTTGGTTGCAGTTGTGAGCTTAGTGGTCGATATCCTGTATGCCTATCTCGACCCGAGGATAAGATACTAGGTGATTTCATGAAGAAAGAATCAGATTCACGGATTAGACCTGCAATCAACTTCTTCTTCACGCTGCCTAAGTTCGGGACAGGCGGAATGATGGTAGTCATCGGAGTCGTCATCGTAATCTTCTTAGTGGCGATGACTATACTCTCCCCATTCATCACACCTCACAGCCCGATTCAACTCTCCGTCGGCCCTGCCGACGCAGCTCCATCGCTGAGTTTTCCCATGGGCACCAATCGGCTCGGCCAGGACATATTCAGCAGGATGGTTGCCGGAGGTTCGACCATGATGGAAGTAGCCGGCCTCGCGGTTGCCATCTGCTTCCTCATAGGCGTTCCACTCGGCCTGCTGGCAGGCTACTCTAGGAGACTAATTGACGGCCCCCTCTCGCTGCTGATGGACTCCCTCTACGCCTTTCCAGGCCTCGTCCTGGCAATAGCCATAGCTGCAGTCCTCGGCCGCGGTGTCGTGAATCTCGCGATAGCCATCGCCGTCGTCTACATCCCTACCTATTTCAGGGTGGTCAGGAGTCAGGTCTTGACCATGAAGGAGATGCCGTTCGTGGAGGCGGTCAAGGTGGAGGGCGGCGGAACCCTGAACATTCTGTTCAGGCAGATTTTCCCGAACGTACTCGCTTCCGTGGCTGTGATCGCGTCAATCAATGTCGCTGACGCCGTCATCACCGAGGCGGGTCTCACGTACATCGGCCTCGGAGTGAACGCGGCACTTCCGGACTGGGGTTTCGACATCTACTACGGATACCAATCCTTGCTGGCCGGCGCCTGGTGGACCGTGCTCTTTCCAGGCTTGATGGTCGTCCTCCTCGCAGGCGGGTTCACATTCATCGGGGAAGGATTGAGCGAAGTCCTGAACCCGAGGTTGAGGAGGTGAGATGACGCTACTCAAAGTCCAAGGACTGAAAGTCAGCTACAAGACCATGAAGGGGGAACTGAAGGCGGTCCAGGGGGTGGACTTCGAGCTCGAGCAGCAGGAGACTTTGGGTATCGTCGGAGAGTCTGCGTGCGGTAAGTCCACCCTCGGCCTTGCGCTCCTGAACCTCGTGCCTCCGCC
>DATIYC010000100.1:0-6290 GCA_035517955.1 Candidatus Acidiferrales bacterium
ATTGCAATTACAAGCCAAAATCAGCCACGGAAAAATAATCATCGGTACGGACACGAAGCAAGACGAGCCGGCGCAGATCGCTGCCGCATATCAACTCTTCGACCACATCAGCAAAGCCGCCGAAGAAATTATCCAACCCACATCGCAGACCATCGCAAACTGACTAGGCTGCAGGTTAACCAGTCATTATCACCTTCCGCGCATTATCATCGCACGAAGATCTATGACAAATAAAGTAAACATCCACAGAATTAGAGCGGCCCGGAGCGGTGCTGAGGCGCCGTGGAGACCAATCGAGCGACACCCTGAACCTTTAGAACGACGACCCTTCGGCCTCGACCATTAAACCTCAACCAAACCCCCAATCCTCACTCCCAACTCTGGATCGAGCGGGTTGGGAAAGAGTTCCGGGTGAATCATCCGGGCGAGGATTTGGATTCCGTCGAAGATCCTAGGGCCGGAGCGGCTGAAGTAGCTGTGCCCATTCGTAGCATAAATGCGCCCCGCACGAAACGCCGCAAGCCCCCTAACGCCTGTAAGCCTGAGGAAATCTTGCGCCTCACGAACCGTGCGCTCGGTTATGAATCCGCAGGGCATCAACACCACCACCTCTGGATCATAATCCAGCACCGAATTCCAGTCGACGCGAGTTGAAGGCCCCCCCTGTGAGGCAAACCGGTCAACCCCTCCGGCAAGCGTCACACACTCGGGGACCCAATGTCCCGCACTCATGAGCGGGTTCAACCATTCCGCACAAAAGACTCGAATTTTTCGAGTGTCGGCTGTCAATTTCCTAACCGCATCAGCCTTCGCCTCAAACTCGGCCACAAGCCGTTCTCCCTGTTCCGGACAGCCCACCGTTTTTGCTATGTTACGTACGTCGTCCTTGATGTCGCGAAGGGTGTGTGGGTTTAAGGACAATACCCGGACAGATTTGCCTAACTTGTTTACTGCTTCCAAGACGTCACTGGCACCAACGGCGCACACGTCGCATAAATCCTGCGTAATGATTAGGTCAGGATCTGCGAGTTTCAGTTCGTCAGACTTAATTCTGTAAAGACTACGCCCTTGCCTAATACTCTCCCGTACCAGCTCATCAATCTCCTCACTACCCATCCGCAACGTGTCGAAGACTGGCTCAATGAGTTTAGGTTTCGTTAATGCGTCAGCTGGATAGTCGCACTCATGCGACACTCCCACGAGCTCTATACCTAAACCAAGGCCGCAAACAATCTCCGTAGCACTAGGCAGTAGGGACACGATGCGCATCGTTTCATAACACCCTTGTTTGAGTAACGCTATATTGGTAAATCACCCCATCTTAACGAGTGCGCCATCCGATGCCACGACAACTCAGGTGCCAACTCTGCGGTTCAGTCTTCATATGCCAGCACGGAGCGAAATGCTGGTGTGGAGAGGCCAGGTTGACTGAGGGGGCGTTGGCTGAGTTGAGGCAAGTGGCTAACGATTGCGTTTGCCCTGAATGCTTAACCAAGTTTTCAGTGAAACATTCCTGAAGAATACACTCTGAACTTGTTGATTTGATGGCTAGGGATCGCCGGGAGCAATCGCAGCGAAAGTGGAAAGGCCATTGTCAGGTTCGATTGTGACACGCAAATATTCTTAATTTCTCCCTACCCACCGCAACATGTTTGGTGAAATTATGCCAGAGAGACGCATGGTAGATGACGCATCCTATCCTAGCGAGTGGCCCAAGAAAGAAGACCACGAGGGTCATGAGGTTAGGTGGAAGGATGGGGTAAGTAAGGAGTATGGTGTGCACGGTGTCGCGGTCGCAGTAGACTTCGACATATGCATCGCGGACGGCATCTGCATCTCCGTTTGCCCAGTCAACGTCTTCGACAAAATGGACATCCCGGCAGAGCAGGAGAAGATTGACAAGCAGACTCCCAATGACAGTGGAAAGACTTTGCTGGACCGTTGGAAGGCGGATCCGATGCGCGAACGAGACTGTATCTTCTGTCGCGCCTGCGAAATCCAGTGCCCAGTCCAAGCCATCAAGATTACTGAAGGCGTAGGCCCGTTCGCGTAAGGACTAGGCCACTAACTCTCCCCGTTTTCAGTTTTTCTTCATTTTTCGGAATAGTTTCTGCGTGCTACGCGTAGTTAGCCACAAGGGATCTTACCCGTTTTCCAACAAATCCTATATGCCTAGGCTGTAACATTTTGGGTAGTGAAATGATTTGGTATTCTGGTTCCTTGGCATACCGTTTGGCTTAGCTTGGCTAGCAGCGGGTGTCGGCGCCACTGCAGGGTTGGCCGTAGGTGGCTTAGCCGGATACTACCTAGCACGAGGCAACTACTACCCAGCTCCTTACGGGTACTACCCAGCACCCTACTACTATCAACCTGCATATCCTGCATACTACCGATACTAGACGTTCCGAACAGTACCCGCACCTTTTTCTTTGATTTCCCTAGCGGAGCATAAGCGGGGACGCTTCCCTATCTTCGGTACAGGTCACTCGAAAACTTGCGCTTAAAAGAGTCCCAGAATTGAAGTTGAGGCTTTGCGTTGATATGTTCTTCTAGGGCGGTTATTGTTAGGCGAAGTGTTCGGGTGCGAGTTGTTTGCCGACTTTCGTGGCGTTTGGCGTAGGCATTGGTAACCTCGCGTCTCGACGGATGACTATGCAAGATTACGTTAAGGCAACCAACCAGAAGTTGGTGCTACTAAGAAGTAGAACTAAAATTACTGATTTTCACCATGCCACGGGAAATTTCGTGGTGCAAGCATTCAACAATAACCGCATGAGTGTTGCGGATGAATTATCGCTTGCACTAGGCACACCATGCGTAGTAATCGCTCTCGATGACCTCGCCCGTTATGCGGCTATCGCCAGAAAAGCTACCAGCCCACCCATCGAGCCGGGCTTCAACTGGACGGCTGGTATCGCTTTCTGGGCGAATGGCAAGCCTTGCATCATCACCCTCAAACCCACACCTCACGCAACTTTCTTTCCAATCGACAAACATACCGTGGGCGTTTTCAAGCGGGACCAGCTTACGGACCGGAAGGAAATCCTGTACCGTGAAGCACACGTTGGCGGTTGGAGCGGGATCTCAGCCGACATCGGAAAGGTTGTCGGGGGTACATGGACGGCACGCGCCCTAGACAAAATTGAAGGAACCCTTGTAAAAGCACGCAACTATGATCAAAAACGGGCCGCTCAACAAAGCAACTTGGCGTAGACAAAAGCTAATTGTTCAAAATCAATAGGCCTGACCATTGTTTCGAGAAAGCGCAAAACTTCTGACCAGCTGAAACGATACTCCGGATGATTTGACGAGAGACTGCCGCGAGCAAGTCTACGGAGGCTCTCCGTCCCGGAAAAGTGAGGCCGCAGCCTCTTCCCAAGAAAATTCACGGTTTGACCGCTATTAATTGCAGCGTAGGATTGATGAGTATGCTGATTTCGTGGAATTGTGTGATGTTTTCATTCGTCTGAAACTTCACCGTTTTGGGGTCAAGCTTAAGCGTGCCGTGTTGCGCTTGCAGCCTGAGGCTAATTATTCATGAAGACGGTTCCGGTTCTGGGTACGCTCGTCTTGATCGGGGCAATAATTCAGGTTGGTCTTGGCCTTCAAATCTCTTGGGCAAGCATGGATTCATTTATCCCAGTCCATATGATCATCGGCATTGCTGGACTAGTTCTGGTTCTCGCATTGACTGTGATCGCGGTGAAAGCTAAAGCTGCGACGAGTGTTAAGGTGGCAATGGTTGTTCTTCTGATTCTGGTTTTTGTTCAGGTTGGTTTGGGTATGCAACTTCTCGGCGGAGCGGACCAGCTCGCAGTCATGCATGAGATGAACGGCATCCTTATCGTGCTCCTCTCGTTGGTGGCGGGCGGGTTGACGATGATGAACGCCCGACGCCAAAAGGCGACCTAGAGTAGATGAATTCGCGAACCCCAGTAGCTTTATGTTTCCGCCAAACGGCTACGAGAGTTTACGTGCGGGGTACGCTCCTGGCTGTTGCGGGGGTAAGCCTGCTAAGCAAGCTTAGCTCCCCACTGCCAAACTCTCACCGCTGAGAGGGTGAAGCCAGGTCAAAGGCGCGAGACGTATCGAACCATACGTACGTGAAGCTCAGGAACATCCAAGGACGGGTGTTAGGAGACCTCGTCCCGTAGGGGTTCAGGGGTTCGAATCCCCTCCCCCGCACCATTTTCAATCCCTTCTCCCGCATCAGACCTCCGGGTCGAACTTCCAGTTTCTGCGGCTCCTCACTTAAGTGAAAATGAGCAATCCTAATTGCGAAAGTAGTGAACGGCGGACACATAGACATTGTGACTAGAGCCTAAGGGAAATACGTTCGAACCCACAAACCATCCGGGAGAAGCTCGGGCCCTCAACCCTACCCCTAGCCGAAGTGTAGTAACTACACCTCCCCAACCACCTCCCAAAAACCTTGCATATTTTCTCATAATTACTCAGGCCGAAAAAGCGGTTTTCGCATAATTCCCATAATTCCCCCCGGAAAGCCTTGAGTTAGTCGCCCCCGAAGGGATCTGAGCCCACGAGGTAGCTGAGGGGATGAAGGCGACGTGGCATCTAAGGAAATATTCGAAGAGATAGAAGCTGAGGAAGGGCAACAGCTGGTTTCTTCACAAGCTTACTCGAAGTGGGCGCTGCTATTGGGATTACTAGTAAATCCTGATTGCACGAGTCTGTTCTGGAGGTGAAACCAAGCATCAGATCGCTCAGCTAACCTTCTGACGGACAACGCACACTCATTACAGAGGCTCGAATTGATGCACTCTCTGACCTCTCAGAAAAATCTGAGGCTCTCTCTACGAGACTTGAATTATGGCACGTTGAGATTTTTCTCAGCGATCACTATGGAAGGTAACATAAGTACCATGTCTTAATATTCGCACTTTCGGCACTCCCGTGTGATTTGATTTGCAATATTCTCAAGAAACCCGATCGAGCAAAACTTCTGACGCAATAGATACACTACAAATGCTCGGTGCAGCAGACGGGCTTGATGCTGATGAGTACATTTTTGCAACTTACTACATAGAAACCCCTTCCACGGACCTCGTAAAGTTCAGTATCGGAATCGCTCTGGAACAAACCACCGGTACATGGACAAAAGTTCTCGGAGAAACGTATGATGTGCGAGAAAAGCATGCGGGAAAGATAACGCAGCTGTTCAAGATTCCTGGTACAACACAATCGTACATACTTGAAATCGCATTCCCAACCTCTAACCTTAGCGCGGACTTCGAATTACTATTGGCTGCTGTGGCAGGGAATATTTCTTGGTGGGTCTCTGAAAGCACCGGTTTCGCAATAAAGTTGCTAAACCTCAACTTCCCGAAGTCTTATCTTTCCGAGTTCAAGGGACCAAAATTTGGACTTTCGGGTATTCGCGAATACTTGGGCATAAAAGAAAGACCGATTCTGAACACGATGATCAAACCATGTACGGGTCACACAACCGACATGCACGTTAAGTTATTCGAAGAGGCCGCGTACGGCGGAGTTGATCATATCAAAGATGATGAGCTTCTCGGAGATATTGCAATTAACCCGTTATATGATCGGTTGAGCAGATGCATGGAAATCGTAGATAGGAAATATTCAGAAACTGGAGAAAAGACGTTATACTCTCTAAACATTACCACGAGATCAGATAAGATTCTCGAAAAAGCTGAGAAGGCGATTCAATCTGGCGCGAACAGCCTGATGCTGGACAGCTCAGTAGGGTTTGGACCACTAAGAATGCTAGCCGAGGATCCGAGCATTCGGGTTCCGATTCTCTATCACCCATGCTCAAGCGGAACCATGGTAGCCGCCGAGAAGGGAGGCATTACACACCCACTACTGGCAAAGATGATCAGACTCTCTGGCGCAGATATTGTGGTGTTGTACACATATCTTGGGAAATTCATAGGCGCGACGAAGGATAGCAACTACCAAGTGATGGCGCAGACCCAATGCGCAATGCAGGGAAAGAAAACCACTGCCTGCCTACTAGGTGGTGGAACACACCCCGGCCTAGTTCCACTACTGCTCGACGCCTTCGGGCCGGATACGATAATCGGCGCAGGTGGAGCAGTGCATGGACATCCCTACGGTTCACGAGCGGGTGGCAGAGCGATGCGTCAAGCGATTGAAGCAGCAATGAAACAGGTTCCAATTGAAGAATATGCGGCAACACATCCGGAACTAAGGGCAGCCATCGAGAAGTGGGGAGCCCCCAAGAGCGCAGACGAATCGAAGAAGCTTTACGCACTTACAGGAAAGAACTAGCTTAGAAT
>DATIYC010000101.1:0-6882 GCA_035517955.1 Candidatus Acidiferrales bacterium
TCAAGCCATTCCTTGTTGTATACTCGTGTCTGTGTTTGGAGAGAGAGGTTGGGAATTTCGTGGATTAAAATCGCCTCAAGATCTGAGATTGCTGACTTTAAACCTGTTCCGTTCCGAAGCACCCACAGATGATCGTCCGCAATCTTCCGCACCCGATTCTTAAGTTCCGGCGCTCGTAGCCCATTCTTTTTTGTGAATGGCAGGAGAAGCCTGGTTTCAATTTTGCTGATTTGTTTTTGATCTGGTTTGATTGTTTTTCTGACCTTTGAGAATTCTGCTGCCGACTTGCCAGCGACTGCTCCTTGAACGAGGATTTGGGTGATGGCTGAGGCAACACGATTAGCTCCGAATAACCCTCCTGAGCATTCGCCCGCAGCGTATAGGCCCTTCATGCTGGTTGCCGCGTGTTCGTCGACTAAGATTCCTCCTTCCATGTAGTGTGCGGCAGGAGCTACCTCCACGGCGTTTCCCGCCCTCAACCAGTCCATTAGGGGAGTGAAGTCTGTGCGTAACCATTTCCATCCTGGGTAGAGCTTCTCAGCCTCTTCGATAATATTCAGTGGAACCGTTTTGATGGAGTAGTATGTGCCACCCCTGGGCGACCCATCTCCTCTCAAGACTACTCTCGTCGCAGCCACTGAGAAGATGAGTTTGTTCCATTCTGTGGTTGTGGCGATCCGGTAAATCGAAGGATCGTACTCATCCTTGAGAAATGGCCGGCCGTGTTTCTCCAGTAAGTCGCCAAACATTTCGATCAGGATGTAGGGGAAGATGTCGCCCTTGAGCGCTGGCGGCCAGAGAATGACGTTGGGGCAGAAGGTGACCATCTCCATGTTTACTAGGCTTGCACCTGCGCGAAGGGCTGCGGCATGCATGGCACCAGTCAACCCCCCGGGTGCACTCGTAAACGAGTATGCTCTCTGCCATCCACCGGTCGCTATCACGACAGCCTTTGCCTCGAAAACTCGGATTTCTCCGCTGTTGACGTCTACACCGACTGCCCCAACGACGGTATCACCCTGGGTTAGGAGATCTGTAAGGTATACGTCGTCAATGATCGTGATGCGTCGCTTTCTTGTTTGTTCCACAAGTACGCGGTTTAATTCGATACCCTGGGTAAGCAGAGCCCTCTTTCCGTCCCAGACATACTTGATTCCCCAATCAACCAACTCTTTAGTTCTAGCCGCGGCATCTCGAACGTAGGATTCAACAAGTTTCTGGTTATTGAGGTAGTAGCCCTGCACGACGATGTCATGCAGAAACTTACTTGCAGTGTCTCCCTCATTTCCTGGTAAGCCGATTTTTGCGGCGCTTCCGCCATCTAAAGTAACGTCAGCGCCCGCAAGCATTGTAGCGCCGGACTTTCCCGTCGCGCCATTTGAGACTAGAATTGTAGAGGCACTCTGATCGCATGCCTCGATTGCTGCACGTAGGCCCGCGCCTCCACTTCCAATTACGAGGACGTCTGCTGAACTATCCTTGGGCAATTGAATACAGCTCAGCTGAAAACGGCGTAACTAAAGCGGCTAAGTTCCTTGCGTTTGATTCACGCTTTAGAATATGTGGGGAGAGTATATTGCGTTCCTCCGCCGATGCGACTCAGGGCAATAGTGTTGGCCATAGAGGAAGCCGCGAAACGCAACTTCGATTCTGGCTTCAATTGTGCAGAATCCGTTCTTTTGGCTGTGTTGAAGGAACTGAACCCTGAGGGAGGCGTGGACGGTAAGGTGGTTCCTAGAATTGCCACAGGCTTCGGTGGAGGTATCGGTCGGAACGGCGATATCTGCGGAGCCCTAATGGGCGGAGTGATCGCAATCAGTATGGTGTTAGGCCGTGACAATCCCGAACAGGACCGAGAGCCGTGTTATCCGGCAGTTGACCGATTCTATAATGATTTCCGAACCAGATTTGGCTCCTGCAAATGCCGCGAACTAACAAACCTCAACCTGAAGACTCCGGAAGGAGCGGCTGCATATCAAACAGATGTCCACGCAGAAGTATGTACCCCAATGGTCGCTTGGGCAGCCAAGCGAGCCTTGGACATAATCAAAGAAACAACACAGTCGAAATAGGCGCCTTTTGGCTCTCTGCTGCTTGAAGCAGTTGAAGCCTGTGCGCTGCCTAATTAGGAAAGGAGACCATCGATAGGGTTGAGTGGCGAGGATTTGTTCAAATGCTCCCTCGATAACTTTTGCTTGAGTGACTTTGGAAGTTAGAGAGCTAAGCCTGCAGGAAACTTATGCGCCTAACGGACGATGCTTTGGATGCGGCCCCGCGAACCCGAATGGGCTTCACATCCGAAGCTATGTTGGAGCAGATGGTGTCATAGTGGCGGATTGGAAGCCTAAACTTGAGCATGAGGCGTTCGAGGGATACGTGAATGGAGGTATCATCGGGGTATTGTTTGATTGCCATAGCAATTGGGCGGCAACTTACCACCTCATGAAAAAGAGAGGACTTCAATCTCCGCCAGGAACTGTGACTGCTGAGTACTGCGTAAACCACCTCAGCCCAACCCCAAGCACCAACACTCTACACTTACTCTCTCGGATAGTGGAAATATCCGACAATAAGGCCGTCGTTGAAACTACTCTTGAGGCCTCAGGTAAGATTACAGCGAAATTCAAGGGAACCTTCGTGGCGGTTAGGGAAGGGCATCCTGCCTACGGACGCTGGCGATGAAACTTAGCTAAAGCTTGAGGCCAAAGAGCTGTAACGTAACTCGTCGAGAGACAGAGATAGACTATAATGCGTTCCACGGCCTCAATTCGTAGCGAGGCAGGGCCATGTCCGATCCTTTAGTTGACTTACGTGCCATGAAACGATTGCAGGATAGACACCTTTTGACTGCATGCGTTCACGCAGGTGAGACTATCGACCCTTCAACCAAATCAGTTCCAACGCCCATCTACCAATCGGCCGTTTACGCGTTTGATTCGATGAGAGATGTGATGGCTTACAATCAGGGGACTGAGAATGGCTCGCAGGGCTACATGTACTCTCGACCCACTTCACCAACACAACGCGTGCTGGAGAAGAAGGCAGCAGTTCTAGAATGTGGAGAGGACGCATTAGCGACTTCGTCCGGCATGGCTGCAACCACCACCGCAATACTCTCATTGACGGCGCAGGGCGATGAAATAATATCCTCCGACATGATATACGGAGGAACCTACACCTTCCTCAAGCACACCCTCCCAATGCTTGGCATCAGAACTCAGCTCGTGGATACGCGAAATATAGAAGCGGCCGAGAAACAGGTAACCGAGAAAACGAAAATCATCTTTGTTGAAACACCAACAAACCCCGACCTGAGAATCGCAAACTTGGAGTCCGCGGCTCGCATAGCGAAGGCCCACGGCCTGAAGTTGATTGTAGACAACACGTTCGCCACCCCGGTAAACCAAACACCGCTCACTCTCGGTGCGGACGTTGTAATTGTGAGTACAACGAAATACTATGGAGGACACAACGATCTGATTGGAGGAATGATTGTGGGATCCAGCGAATTCATAGCCCACGCGAGAAAGACACTGAAGATCTACGGTGGAACCATCGACCCCTTCGCAGCATACCTCACCCTGCGTGGACTCAAGACCCTGACCCTAAGGATGGAAAAACACAACTCTAACGCCATGAAGATCGCAGAGCACTTGGAAAAACACCATAAAGTGAAACGAGTCTACTACCCCGGACTAAGATCGCATCCTCAGCATGAGTTAGCAAAGCATCAGATGAGTGGATTCGGTGGCATGATGTGCTTCGAACTGGAAAGCGAAAAGGAAGCTGTGAAATTCATAGAAGGCCTGAAGCTTATCATCCACGGCCTAAGCTTGGGTGGGGTTGAATCGCTTGTCTCAATGCCCGTTTACTCGTCCCACTACTACTTGACCCCTCAGGAGCTTCAGGCAATCGGACTCAACAATAGAATGGTACGATTATCCGTTGGGATTGAGGATGCCGAGGACATTATCTCAGATCTTGAGAACGCTCTTGCTCAGGACTAACCGCGGCGACTACATGACGCCATGAAAACGCTTTCCTCTCTTTTTGAAGGAGATTATGTTGGCTGGCTAGGCTGCAAGAAATCGAGTGCTGCCCTTCTTCTTCAGCTTCTATCTCTTCGAATATTTCCTTAGTTGTCACGTCGCTCTCATCCTCAGCTACCTCGTGGGCTCAGATCCCTTCGGGGCGACTAACTCAAAGCTTTCCTGAGGGGTTAGGTGGGGAATTATGGGAATTATGCGAAAACCGTGTTTTCGGCCTGAGTAATTATGAGAAATTATGCAAGGTTTCTGAGGGGTGGCTGTGGGGGTGTAGTTACTACAGTTCTGGGCTAGGGGTGGGGTTGAGGGCTTGCAGTTTCTCGTGGATGGTTTCGGGTGTGAGTTGGTTGGATGGTTTTCGGGCTGGGGTCGTCCTCAAACAGTACAAGGGGTTCGAACCGTATTCGCCTTAGGCTCTAGTCACAATGTCTCTGTCAGCCGTTCACTACTACCATTAGGATTCCTCATTTTCACTTAAGTGAGGAAGTGCAGAAGCTGGAAACTCGAATCAGAGGTATGGTGGGGGAGGAGATTTCAGCCCCAGTTTACTAGTAACTATAGGACGCTTTGATCGCCTAGTTTCCTGGCATGTTGCTTTCCATGCTCTTCCTCTGTATGCCCACTGGTGCTTGCATCTGCTACATTCTGCTTGAATAACTCGATGTATCACAGAGGGACTTTCACTCAGGGGGGATGGACGTGAATACTAAGTTCATGTCCAGTCCTTGCTTCTTGCGGATATAGTACGCCGCCTGATAGATGATTATTCCCGCTAAAATCGTCAATGGAACAGCAAGGTAGATAACCGCTTGAACGACCGGCGGTCCACTAGGCGGCGGAGTTACGGCTGGTGAAACCGCGGCATAGGACAGGTACCCCATAAGAATTAAACCGAGTACGCCGAATATTGTAATTAACGGAACTCCTGCAACTTTTCTCTTCACAATATCAGGTGAACTTTCGAACAATGCCTTTCTTCTGTACGGAAGTATCGCTCCCGCTAAACATGCAATAGCCATGCCAAGTGTGTAAAGCACGGTCATATAGAGTAGGAATTGTGTGAAGACTGTGAACGCATAAAGGGCTGCGTAAAATACGGCAATAAGCCACATCACCGCTATCGCAACAGCAGGCGTTCCTCTACTGTCCAGTTTGGCGAACCAACTCGGCATGACCCGATCAAAAGACCAGGCAAAGAAGTTTCGCACAGTAATGAAGTAATAAATCGTCACGGTGCCGACTCCCATCGCGACAAGGCCCAAACTTGAGATTATCAGTATAGCGGCATTTGGTGTAGCGAATAGAAGGAGAAAGTTCAGAGATGGAGCGACTGGTAACGTGTAACTCGAACTGCCGGTACCAGCCAAGTTTGCGATTGCAATGAGAAAATCAGAACCAATGGAGTAACCGGCTGCTAGGTAGACACCACCTATGAAAACTGAGAACAACAATACGGAACCAACAATGGCTAAGAACTGTGAGCGACCGGCGCGTTTGACTTCTCCTGCGTAGTACGCGGAGAATGTGAAGCCAACGTAGCTTAGCATTGTGAAGATTGTGGCGTTCAGAGTGTTTGGAAGCGAGATTCCTGCTGGCATATTTGCTTTTGTTATCACATCGGCATAATTCATACCAGACAATGCGTTGAAGTTTGAAACGAAGACGCTGGGCGGCGTAAAGAGAAAAGCGAACAAGGTTACAAACGCGCCCGCCCCAGATATCACGAACAGAACCCACGAAAATTTGAAAGTGAATTTTGTTCCGATAAAGTTCGGAATAACGGCTACTAATTGGAAAGCTACAATCAAAACAAACGTGGGTACGGGAGTTGAGAGATATGTTCCCAAACTTGTCAGAGATGCATTTCCCTGCAGAATACCCAATGCCACAAACATCGGACTGAGTCCGTAGGTCACGCATGACAATCCTATTGCAGTCGCGAAGGCTTGCATCGAAGCATTGGTAATCACCCAGTTTGTCGTGAATCCGGTGGTCGGGCTTAAGATTCTACTAATCCAAACGTAGTCCCCACCGGTTCTAGGCATCGAAACCGTGAGTAAGTAGTACACATATCCGACGATGAGGGAGGGCACGATCGAGAAGACAACAGTAACAGGAAGATTCGCACCTGGAAAGAGCAGTTCCGAAAAGAATGCGTAGAAGAACGAACCTGCTACGCCCATGCTCAACAAGTTCCCGATGAGCGCACTACCGCCGGAAATCTCGCGAGTTAAGCCAGTAGCTTCTCTAACGAAGGTCAATTGAAAATCGGCGGAGGCGACGTAGAAGATAGATATAAAAACTGTTAACAAGCACCGGTTCTAGAGGTCAGCGAGTTTCTTTCATTGAGCATATTGATGGGCATGTGGACTTGAGTTGTACCGGATTGATTTCCGAAGATAGCCCACAAGATATCGAAACCCTGCAAGTCGAACGCTTAGAAAGAGGAAAGAAAAGCTTCGCATACTATAGAATCGGTGAAACCCCGCTTCTTCCCATTCGCCTTCCCGTAGGCATCATAAGTGGGAATTCAAGTGGACCAACAGTGTGTGTCGCTGCTGGAGAACACCCATGTGAGTATCCAGGAATCGACGCAGCGATCAGAGTTTTCAAGGAAATTACACCTGAGATACTTCGTGGCACCTTGATCGTAGTACCAGTAGCAAACGTGGTCGGATTCGATCGATATACGCCCTACGTATGCCCTCTCGACGGTGTGAATATGGCCTTCCAGTATCCTGGTGACAAACATGGTACCTTCGCCAAGGTGAATGCATACTACTTGGAAAAACTCGTGAACCAAGCAAATTACTTCGTAGACCTTCATGGAGGAGAA
>DATIYC010000102.1:0-12751 GCA_035517955.1 Candidatus Acidiferrales bacterium
GGTCGTTCACCTTGCAAAACGTGAACCGTGACCGTTGTTTGGAAGTCAGCTGCAGTTGAGAAGATCTGGCTCTTTCTTGTTGGGATTGTTGTGTTTCTGTCGATCAATCGCGTGAAGACACCCCCAAGCGTCTCAACTCCAAGTGAGAGCGGTGTAACGTCCAGGAGCAGTAGGTCGTGCACTTCACCTGCAAGTACTCCGGCTTGAATCGCTGCGCCCATTGCGACGCACTCCATTGGGTCAACCCCTGTCTCAGCTGGTTTGCCCATGTAATCCTCAACGAACTTGCGGACAATTGGCATCCTCGTGGGTCCACCGACAAGAATTATCTTGTCAACTTCCTTAGGCGAAATCTTAGCGTCCTCGATTGCTCTCTGAAGTGGCGTTCTACAGCGGTCGATGGTGGGGCGGATGAGCTCTTCCAGCTTAGCTCGGTTAAGTGACATCGTCAAGTGCTTTGGTCCCGACGCATCAGCGGAGATGAAAGGCAGGTTGATGTCTGTCGTCGGAACGGTTGACAGCTCAATCTTTGCTTTCTCAGCCGCCTCACGAACGCGTTGAATTGCAACTTTATCATTTCGCAAATCGATTCCATTAGTGGCCTTGAATTCTCCTGCAATGTAATCGATGAGTGTGTTGTCCATGTCGGTGCCGCCGAGCTGAGTGTCTCCGCTTGTCGACAAAACCTCGAAAACCGGTGGACCCTTCGGGTCGGAGCGGCCTACGTCCATCATGGTCACATCGAGCGTACCACCGCCTAAGTCGAATACCATGATCTTCAACTCCTTCTCAGCCCTATCGAGGCCGTAAGCAAGTGACGCGGCAGTAGGTTCGTTGACGATCCGAACGACCTCCAATCCCGCGATCGCGCCAGCATCCTTAGTCGCCTGGCGCTGGTTATCGTTGAAGTAAGCTGGGACAGTGATTACAGCCTTCTCGACCTTATCGCCCAAGAACGCCTCGGCATCACGTTTGATTTTTTGAAGAATGAAGGCTGAGATTTGCTGCGGGGTGTAATCTTTTCCGTAAATGTTCACTTTGTAATCGGTTCCCATCTTCCGTTTTATCGCCATAACAGTGCCTTCTGGGTTCGAGACAGCTTGGCGACGGGCTGGCTCTCCAACGAGCAATTGCCCATCTTTTGTGAATGCAACAAAGGACGGAAACGCTTTACCGCCAACCGACGTGCCCTCAGCGCTTGGCACGATTGTGGGTCGTCCCCCAATTACGGCTGCAGCAGCCGAATTACTTGTCCCAAGGTCGATTCCAATGATCTTTGGCATTTTTCATACCACCCTTAGTTACTAGACGTAACAAACCGTACTAACAATCGGTTCAAAAACATTGCGGGCAACCTACACAGCATCAGCCTCGGCAGGTTCCTCATTAGAATGTGGCTTCTTGCTTACCACTACAATACTGGGCCGGATGACCCTGCCGTTCAAAGTATAGCCCTTTCTAATCTCCTCCAGTATCGTGTTCTCAGGTTTTTCATCCGTCTCGACATAACTTACGACCTCATGCTTCTCAGGATCCAATTTCTGGCCAACCGCAGCAATCTCCTCAAACCCTTCCGACCGCAACACATCACTAAGTTGTTGTTGCAGCATCTTCAGCCCAACCGCCACCTCTTCACGCGGCAGTGATTTTTCAGAACTGGCGAGTCGCTCGGCTTCCTTTAGCGCGTCTATGCTGGGCAAGAGTTTGACCATTAGCCTCTCAGCAGCCTGTCTCGTGATGGACTCAATCTGCCGTTTAGTTATCTTCTGCAGATTCTCCATATCTGCTTGCAGTCTCTTGGCTCGATCCAAGTATTCTTCAGCTTTTTTCTCGCTTTCTTGCTTTAGCTTGTTAGCTTCCTTCAATTGGGCACGCAACTGTTCAGCCTGGTTGTCTGGCAGGTTGCCTGGGTGGGACGAAACGTCGGTCCTGGGTTTCTTTGGCGACTCAGTCGGCTTCTCTGGTGGATTGCTCGTCAATTGTCTGCTCACTGATTGATTTGCACCTGCATGTCTAAACGCTGAAACATGTTCTTTTCGATAGTATCTCTCAAATTTGGAGCAACCGACCTGGCAAGGTCCTTGCAACGCATCCAACGCAGTTGAAAACGTCCCTGGCGAAATGCACGACGGATGGTACTCTCATGGTAAGGATCTGGTTGGGGCGGGTATTTGGCGGTAGCTGGACAGTGAAGTTGGCTTACGACGCATTACTCTATGGAAGCTTTCGGAAGATCAATCTGTCTGAAGAACATAATCGTACTGGACAGGATTGCAAATAGCAACGAATTTCACCTTCCTGAGCTAGGAATCGCATACAAGAAACTCAAATCTTACCCTGATCATACGTTATGGTTTTCAATGTAGGCGATATGTGGGGCAGAACAGCTTGGGAAGGAAGCAGGAAAGTACAGAGAGGCCTAAGCGGTCAAGGAGCGTCAAGGTCCTAGTGGACCCTTCGCTTAGAATACAGCCCCCAATTCATGTTCCCCAACCAAGTTTCGGGTCACTGATAGAGATCACACCGTTCAAAGATGACTTCTTCCAGCACCCACCTAGTCTCAACCCTGAGATTGCTAGCGCAAGATATCTTGAAGCAGGTTTGAAGCTTGAATACTCGCCCGAAGCGCTGAAACTGATTCACGAGCACAGAACCATAATTCTCGAGTACGACCCAAACGGATTCGTCTGGGTTAGGCCGCTGAAAGACGATTCTTTGAGGGAAATTCTAGGCGACTCGACATTCAAGACCTACGTTGTTTGGAGTCCATACTACGACGCATACAGACTCAGACAGGCAGGGTCAGTGGAATTCGCCAGACGAGCATTTGAAAATGAAGGAGTACACGTACAGCTCAAGAATTTCCCACAAAAGGAGATGAAGCTTCGCAACATTCGTCCTCCCAAGAACCTCAACGTCACGCTCTATCCGTTCCAACGCAAAGCCGTCCAATTCATTCTGCTGAATGATGGACGGGCTTGCGTTTTCGATGAAATGGGGCTTGGTAAGACGATCACTGCCGCGACAGCACTCGTCGAGCTTTTGCGTGCGGGGAAAGCCTCGAGAGCACTGGTCGTGGCACCTAACGCCGTGATCGAGCAATGGCGAGAGGAACTGGTCGGAAAATTCAACCTTGACCCCACCGTGGTAACTTCTAAGCGAACATGGAGAGAACGCGCCTCACTATACGTTAACCCTCTCGTTGTCGTCAACTATGAGTTACTTCGCACCGATGCGGAACTCATAATTCAGAAAGGTTTCGACACGCTAATCCTCGACGAGGCGACTCGTGTCAAGAACTTGGACACTCAAACCAGCGAGGCAGTAAAGAAACTAATCGTCCGAAACCTCATCGCCTTAACTGGGACACCACTCGAAAACCACCTTGGAGAACTCTACAACATCGTCAGCATCGTAAAACCCGGTTTCTTCGGTCGTTACAATGAAGACTTCCTCGCACGGTTCACAGTCAAGTCATCAGGTCAAGGATGGCAATCTAGGCCGATGCTCAACCTAGAAACACTTCCAATCCTTCGGAAAGAACTGAGAGAAATCTCAATCCGACGAACGAAAGCACAGGTTCTGAAGCAATTACCGGCGCTTACGATGCAGTACGTGTACACGGAACCAGCCCACAACCAGAAGATGATTTACGACATCCTAGAAGAAAGCCTGAGCGAAACTGTGCTCGATGAGTACGCGTTCAGTACGAGCGAAGAAATCGGCCCGAACCCATTCACATCTAACCGAATCAGGCTCTACACTCTGCTACGCGAGGCCTGCGCCGACATAAGCATGATAGCAGGATACCTACGCCGCAAGCAGCGCGAAAACAGCGCCGACGCTCAAACCTTACGCGAATCTCCAATCTTCCGGAGACTACTGCGCATCGTCGGAAAGCTGGAACCCGAGAACGCTAAGCTCGTCGAGCTTAGAGAGCTAGTTGAGGACTTAACGGAGCAATCCCACAAATTGGTCGTCTTCTCACAATTTGTCCCCATTGTGAACCTGATTCAGGAGGAACTCTCAGGCCAAGGGATCCAAACGCTGGTCTACCATGGGCAATTATCGAATGACGACAGGAACTCAACCTTGAAGAAATTCACTGGGAACTCTGACTATCGCGTCCTGGCCAGTACAGACGCGGGACAATTCGGGTTGAATTTGCAGGCAGCGGATGTCGTCGTGAATTACGACTTGCCTTGGAACCCTGCAAGACTACAGCAACGTATTGCTCGCCTTCACCGAATTGGTCAGGCGAATAAAGTGCTTGCAGTTAATTTTGTAGTAAAGGGAACTATCGAAGAACATGTGCGCGATGTTCTGGAGAGGAAACGCAAACTGTTCAAGGACGTTACGGTCAGCGATATGGCTGAGAGTGAGGAGCTGACACTGATTGAGTTACGCGACATCTTCGGCTTTGACATGATGAAGATGGCTGCAAAAATACAACAAAGGTATGGGCTGAGAGTTGAGAACCCCGCAGCCAGAAGAGCCTTGAGCGTAGAGAAATAGAACATCAAAGTTACAGTTCTACTGTCTGATAACTTTCATCCACCTCTCTTCCGTATTAACTGCTGAAGATTGGGTGTGAGGTGTAGGATGTGGAAACCTTCTGCGAAGCTTGTAGCCCGCCACGAATCCCACGCTACGAAGGAACCAGACTCATTCTCGAACGCGCCTCTTGCAATTGCAAATGTAGAGAAACAGTGTTCGGATCGAGAGGTCCTCGATGTGAAAATTGTGACCACCCAGTCCTAATCGAGTTAACCGACTGCTGGGAAGACCCGTTCATCTGGCTAGACCCAAAGTCGCATAGGCCTCTCAGACTTGACGAAGTCAGGCGATCACTGAATTGAATAGGTGTAATGGAAGTCATTCTACAAAAGGTAATTAGGCAATAGCACTGCCAAGCCTTTGAGGCAATTTGGTTTCGGAACTTCCGGTTAACAACCTTCGTTGGACTTGTGACCCGAAACTCATCGGAGTAAAGACAAGTGAGGAACTAAAACCCTTAGAGGCTATGGTAGGCCAGCCTAGGGCCTTCCAAGCGTTGTCGCTAGGTTTTCGCGCCAAGGAAATTGGATTCAACATTTTCGCTGCAGGCCCGCCTGGGACTGGTAAGACAACGATCACCACTGACTTCCTGGAAGACATTGCGAAGACTTTGCCAACGCCACCGGATTGGTGTTATGTCCACAACTTTGAGGACGCGTATCAACCTAACACACTCAAGTGTCCGCCGGGGATGGGAAAAGAACTCAAGGAAGACATGAAAGAACTAATCCAAGCCGCACGACTTGCGCTTCGTCAACTCTTTGAGGGAGAAGATTATGCGGCGAAACGCGAAGCCATGAGCAGGAAGGTTAACGCGAAACGGCAGGATGTCATCGCTCGAATGAGCCAGGCCGCAAGAGAGGGGGGTTTCGTGTTGCAATTCACGGCGCTTGGCGTAACGCTTGTTCCTGTTATCAAAGGACACCCCATTACGGACGAGGAATTTCTCAGCCTCTCCAAAGAAGCCCAACAGAAACTCTCGGAACAGAGAGAAGAGCTCAGGGGAAAATTGGAGCCCCTAATGCATGAAATTCGTGAGATAGAAACGGCCGCTCGAGACGAGATCACTGAATTCGATAGGGATGTGGCCCTTTACGCTATTGACCACCTAACGGCGACGCTACTGGAAAAATACAAGGCCCACGAACAGATCACTGAGTTTCTTCACAACATTCAATCTCAAATTGCAGACAACTTGGACTTGTTTCGTGTCCGCCAGAGCGATAAGAAGGAAAACGGACAAGATCAGTCAATTGACGAAAGTGCGTTTCGCGTGTACGACGTAAACGTTATCGTTGACAACTCCAACGTTAAGGGTGCTCCGGTTTGTGTCGAAAGTAACCCAACCTATGACAACGTACTTGGGCGAATCGAGAAGGAAAGCCAGTACGGAACCCTAACAACCGACTTCACTCTCATTCGCGGTGGATCCATGCACCGTGCAAACAACGGATTCCTTGTCATGCGTGCGGAACTGCTGCTTCGTGATTTCTCTGTTTACGATTCACTGAAAAGGGCTCTAAAAACTGGACAAATCAAAATCGAGGACTTACCGCAGAGGATAGGGTACGCTAGTGTTAGAACAATTGCCCCGAAACCCATCCCCCTAGATGTCAAGGTGATTCTGATCGGAGACTCGACCACTTACCAGCTGCTATATGCTTACGATCCAGAATTTAGAGAGTTATTCAAAGTGAAAGCCGATTTTGACTCTGTTATGGAGAGGAATGAGGAGAACGTCCATAGCTACGCGGAATTCTTCGCAGCCCTGGCCACTAAAGAAGGACTGAAACATTTGGACGCCCCTGCGATGGCTCGACTTCTTGAGCAAAGCTGCAGACTCTCAGATGACCAGGAGAAACTCTCCACACAATTCGGTTTGGTTGCCGACGCTGTTCGCGAAGCGAATTTCTACGCACGGCAAGAAAATTCGAAGTACATTACAGCGAGCCATGTGGAAAAAGCAATCGAAGCCAAAATTTATCGTTCTAACCTCATACAAGAAAGATTGCGCGAGTATATTGAGAAGGGAGTTATTCTAATCTCTACGGACGGGGAAGCCGTCGGACAAATCAACGGACTCTCTGTTCTCAGTATCGGAGATTTCTCGTTTGGGGCCCCATCACGAATAACCGTAGCGGTAGGATTGGGAAAGGAGGGACTGATCGACGTTCAGCGCGAGGTGAACATGAGCGGCCCAATACATGGAAAAGGCGTAATGATCATAGCAGGTTACCTCGCCTCGAAGTTCGCCAAAGACAAACCCCTAACCCTATCCGCCCGAGTAGTATTCGAGCAAAATTACGAGGGAGTAGAAGGAGACAGCGCGTCAAGTACCGAACTATATGCCCTCCTCTCAGCTCTTTCAGGCGCCCCAATCAAGCAGTACTTTGCAGTAACTGGCTCAGTAAATCAGGGTGGAGAGGTTCAGCCGATTGGTGGAGTCAATGAAAAAATCGAAGGATACTTCGAGGTCTGTAAAGCAAGAGGCCTCAATGGACACCACGGCGTAGTCATACCAGAGAGCAACGTCAGAAACTTGATGCTAAAACAAGAGGTGCTGGATTCGGTGAAAGCTGGAAAATTCCACATATACCCAGTCAAAACGATTGAAGAAGGAATTGAAGTCTTAACAGGCGTTCCTGCAGGAAAACAGCTACCTGATGGCAACTATGAAGAGAAAACGGTTTACGGCCTTGTTGATAGACGCTTGAGGGAGATGGCTGAGTCAGCTAAGCGGTTCCAAGCGTTCTCCGCTTAAGCCGATACCCACTGATTGCGTAGTGCGATGTACTTCCAGTCTGCGACTATTCCAAGACGTCAATGTTCTTCTTATGGCATATTTCTTTGAGAATCTTTGGCCACACGGTAACGCTGACTTCTCCTAGGTGCGATGTGCGAAGTAGGAGCATGTAGGTTCTTGATTGGCCAATTCCTCCACCTATGCTAAGTGGTAAGTCGCCGTTCATTATTCCACGATGGTATGGGAATTGTAGAGAATCTAACTGGCCGCTAAGTTCAAGTTGTTTCTTGAGTGAGGTGGCATTGACTCGAATTCCCATCGAGGAGAGTTCATGTCGCCGTTTCGTTACCGGATTCCATACGAGTATGTCACCGTTTAAGCCATGCATCGGTTTGCCGTCTGATGATTTGGTTTCGGTGACCCAGTCGTCGTAGTCCGCTGCCCGCATTTCATGCGGATAACCATCCTTTAAGACCCACCCAATCCCGGTGATGAATATGGCAGGATATTTCTGAAGGATCTCTGTTTCGCGCGCTTTGCGAGGAAGGTCAGGGTACCTTTCCAGAATTTCCTCCGCGTGAAGGAACGTAATCTCGTCTGGTAGGTTAGGGTATTTGGAGGTCTTTAGTTGTGGGAACAGCTTCTGGGCGTGGGTTTCGGCGCCTTTGAGAACCTTCCAAATCTTTCGCACAGTATCCTTCAAGTATTCCAAGTTGCGCTCGTTTTCAGTAATTGCCCGTTCCCAATCCCATTGGTCCACGTAGGCGCTGTGATCGTGGTCCAGGAAGTAGTCCTTCCGGACGGCTCGCATGTCGGTACATATTCCTTCGCCAGTTTTCATTCCAAACTGTTTCAATGCGACACGCTTCCACTTAGTCGCCGCCTGTACAACCTGAGCATCGATCGGATGCTTGTTGTAATCGTTTGAGATATGGAATTGAATTGGAGTTCTTGAGCCATCTCGGTCCAACATGTCGTTTACGCCACTCTCTGCATCAACGATTAGCGGAACCTGAACCATCATGAGATTGAGTTCCTTGCAGAGGTTTTCTTCTATGTAGCTCTTGACAGCGAAGATTGCTCTCTGTGTGTCCTTCGGGTTCAAGAGGGGTTTGTAATCGGTTGGAAGAATCCTCTCAACTTCTTCGTACGTTCCTATACCGGGGCCGGCTAGGTCTGCTTTCTTAGTCGACATTACCTGTCAACTCCCAGACGCAAAACCCGGCCTATTTACGAGTGACGGTGTCTTTCATTTTTGACAACTCAACAGGGTGGCAAAGAAGGCTCAGGTTGGTTGGCGGTAGAGTCCGCATCCTAATTTCATGCAAGCGCTTTGGTAGCTACTTTCTCGTGAAGGAAGCAGGCCACGTGTTGGTCTGACCCACTGTCGAACATGGGTGGGGAGTTGACACATTTGTCGAAGACACGGGGACAGACTTTGCTGTATACACAACCTGTGGCTGAGGAACCTTGTTCGCCTAGCCTGTCTTCTTGTATCTGGACCGTACGTTTGAGGCCTGGTACGTTTGACATCAGCCTCTGAGTAAACGGATGTTTGGGATTAGTTACGACGTCATAGGTTCTTCCTACTTCCAAGAGCTTTCCGTAGTACAGAATGCCAAGTGAGTCGCTCATGTATTTCATGACGTTGATGTCATGAGTGATGAAGAAGTAGGAGAGGTGGAGTTTCGATTTCAAGTCTTTTAGCGTATTCAAGACTTGGGCTTGCACTGAGACATCAAGGGAACTCGTCGGCTCGTCTAGGACAAGTAGTTTCTTTGGCACAACGAGTGCTCTTGCCAAGCTTACCCTCTGCTTTTCTCCCCCACTGAGCTCTCTTGGGTAGGCGGTGAGGCTGCTCTTTCTCAACCCCACTAAATCGACAGTTTCCTCTATTCTGCTATCATAGTCTCGCCGGTTGAAAGATTTCTCAGCCACTAGAGCTTCTTTGATTATTTCCCTGACTCGTAGGCGAGGGTTTAATGATCCTACTGGGTCCTGAAAAACGATGCCGACGACTCGTCTGAGGTATGTTAGGTCTGCTTTCTTGTGGAAGTCTATTTGTTTGCCTAGTAATGTGACGGTTCCTGCTCTGGGTTTGAATAGACCAACTAGGACCCATGCGATTATTGATTTGCCCGACCCGGTTTCCCCGGCTAATCCGAAAGTCTCTCCCTCTCGTACGTTAAAGGAGACATCGTTGACGACGTTCATCATTCCCGACCCTCTTTCGAACAGCAGCAGGTTTCCTCCTCGGACTACGAAGGAGACTGTGATGTTTTTCACTTCAACGATGTTGTCCATTTTTCTCAAGCAACCAACAGAGGGCGTGCCGATTGTCGTCGGATTCGAAGGCTTGCGGTTCGGTTTCTTTGCATCTTTGCATTACGACGGGACATCGGGGATGGAATTTGCATCCGGTAGGTAACTTCTTGAGGTCTGGTGCTTCGCCGACTGGAGCGGGTAAGGGTGGAGAGTCGACGAAGCCTTGTGGAATTGCGGCGAATAGCTTCTGGGTGTAAGGGTGTAGGGGTGCGTTCAATATTCGCTCTGTGCTGCCCTCTTCCATAACTCTTCCCGCGTACATTACGTAAAGCCTGTCGCAGATCTGTGAGGCAACCATTAGGTCATGTGTGATGAACATCATGGCGGTTCCTGTTCGCTTGTTCAATTCCTTCAGAATGTTCAGTATCCGGTTCTGAACGTATACGTCAAGGCCGGTGGTCACTTCGTCCAGTATCAGGAGTTTGGGTTTCTCAACAATGGCCATTGCTATTGATACGCGTTGCCTCATCCCGCCGGAGAGTTCATGAGGGTACTTTTTCAGCACCCATTCGGGTCTGTCGAGTCGCAAATCAGTAAGAGTTTCAACCATCATTTTGGTTTCGTTCTCATCCGTAAGCTCCATTCCTGTAACTTTTTGAAGGACATCGATTGATTCCTTGAGTTGAGCGTCGGTTCTGTACACTGGATTCAGTGCTGCAAGTGACTCCTGGAAAACCATTCCGATACCAGGACCACGGAATCGAGAGAGTTCGTCAGGAGTTAGCTTGAGTAGGTTCCTCCCGTCAAACGTTATGGAGCCTTTGATGATATCGGCTGGTGGCGTATCTAGGAGGCTGATTATTGATAATCCGAGCGTCGTTTTTCCGGATCCACTTTCGCCTACGACCCCTAGAATCTCTCCCTTTTTCATTCTCAATGAAACATTCTCAAGGACCCGAACTCTTCCATCGACGGTGGCATAATCGAGAGTTAGCCCGTCAACGTTCAGAAGCTCGGAGCTAGTAGACTCACCCATTTGGTTAACTCCTTTGACTAGTCGCCACCGTTTGCGCCTGTTTGGCTTTCTTGAAGGCTCTGCCTTTGAAGAGGATGTATGGTCGAACTTTCACATCCGATGCTTCCCTCGCGCCTTCTCCTAAGAAACTGAACCCGACCACTAGAATCATCGTTACAAATGCTGGGAAGAGAGCCTGCCACGGGTACGTGTATAGCCCGTAACTGATTGACCCTACCATCACGCCAAGCTCTGGTGTATTCGGCGGGATCCCAATCCCCAGGAAACCCAGAATGGATACTTCAAGAAGTGCAGTTCCTACGTCAAGGGTAGCGTAAGTCACGACTGAGGGCATTATGTTTGGAAGTATTCCTTTGAGGATTATGTGAGTGAAGGATGAATTCAACGCTTTGGAGATGGCTATGAAATCTTCTGCAGCCACCTCAAGAACACCCCCTCTCACTAGCCTCACGTATGGTGGCCACCAAACGAAAACGAAAGCCAGCATCGCATTCACTATGCCTGGGCCTAGCGTTGCAGCGACCGCCAACACCATTATGATGGTTGGAAAGGCCAGAAAGAGGTCGGTTATTCGCATTATGATATCGTCAACAACTCCGCCAACATAACCCGCAGTCATGCCAAGGAAAATCCCAATGACGGATGAGAGTAGAACAATGGCGATTGGTAAACCTAGGTCGATGGGTAAAGCAGCGATCACTCGAGAGAAAACGTCTCGTCCCTCAAAGTCGGTGCCAAAAAAATGATTCATGCTTGGGGAGAGGTTGGATTCTTGCAGGTTCAGCGCAAAAGGATTGTGAGGCGTTATGCTGCTGCCAAAAGCTGCAAAGCCTGAGGCTAGGCAAACAGAGCCAACAACGATTACTAGACCTACGGTAGATAGTCGATTGGATAATACAAGTTGACTAAACTTTTGTGACTTCAGCGTGGGCACCCATTCCGATTCTTGGATCAAGCATTGAATACGCAACATCAGCGATGAAGTTCGCTACGATTACACCGAGGGTAAATACCACAACGACTGGGATCAAGACGGGGTAGTCAACGCTGAAAATGGCTTGGTAGGCAAAATATCCCAGCCCTGGCCATGCGAATAGCTCCTCGACGACCAGAGTCCCGGTTAGCACCCAACCAAAAATTACGGCGCTGAGACTTGTTGCGTCAATCAAGGCATTTCGGAGGATATGTTTGCGTCTGACTTCACTCTCAGTCAATCCCTTTGCCCGTGCGGTCTTCACGTAGGTTGACCATCGCACGTTGAGTATTGAGGAGCGCACTGCCCTAGAAATCAAACCAAAGTTCACAAAAGCCAACGCGGCGGCTGGTAGAATCAAATGTTGAGTGCCGGATAGGAAGGCGGGCATGTTGAGCGCGATTAGTGCATCTACGATGAAAAATCCAGTTACGGTTGGGGGAGGGGTAATGGATAATGAGTACATTCCTCCCGATGGAAAGATTGGGATGTAGTTCGCGAATAGTAGTATCGCGACTATTGCGGCTAAGTACATTGGCGCGGACCAAGAAACCAAGTATGTCACTCTGGCTACGGAGTCGCGAAAAGTACTGAAGTGCATTCCCGCGACGTAACCAATAGCGATCCCAACGATGATTATGATCACGAACGAGAAGAGCACTAACTCAAGCGTGTTGGGTAAGTAGAACAGGATTTCCGACATTATCGATTGACCGGTCAACGGGTCTATGCCGAAATTTCCTGTGAACAAGTCTCGCATGAAATAGTAATATTGCGTGTACACTGGCTGATCTAAGTGATATCTAGCCACTACAGCGAGAACCGTAGACGGTCTGGCTCTAGGACCTGCCCAGAGGCGTGCAGGGTTGGGACTGAGAACGTGAGAGATGAAGAAAATTATTGTAACTGTTCCGATCGATACTAGTACCGATCCTACAATCCTTCGTGCCAGAACGGGAAGGAAGTCTTTGAAGTAGACCAGGGCCCGTCATCTATGAACTGTAATGTATGTTATTGTAGAACATGAAGTACCCCATGCCCGAGCCGGCAGGGTTCGGGATCATTCCAACAATGTTGCTTCTGTTGGCAGCCATGAAGTAAGGTACGAACAGCCAAACGTCAGTATAGTCGTAATACATTGCTCGCGTGATTTGTTGAAAGTTCTGAATCACGGAAC
>DATIYC010000103.1:0-3296 GCA_035517955.1 Candidatus Acidiferrales bacterium
AGCTTCGACGTTTAGGCACTGTCGCTCTAGCCTAGCTGAGCTACGGGCCCTAATCTAGCAAGGTTTCTGTTATTGCTTGTATTCAAAAAGCTTGTCCGAGGAACCCCTATCGCAGATTGCTAATCAACTTTGATTCTACACGTGCGTTTCCATTTTAGTCTTCGCTGTTTTCCCGTCTCGAACAAAAAAGGATACGTTGTTTCCCGGGGGTTTCTTTGATCCGGGAAACAGTAGGGGTTCTGTTATTCGGGTGGGATTTCTTTAAAGACTAGGTCGAGGGGTAGGCCTTTACTCCGCGCTCTGAAGTATCCGATTACTAAGACGATCGCGCCGAGAACGTAGATTGTTCCGTACATGGTTATTGAGAAGTTGTCGATGGGTAACGTGCCGGATTGGTTGGCGAGCCAAGTCGAGTAAATCAAGTAGACTGCTGCCCCAAGTCCTAGCCAGCAGAGAAGCGGTAGGCCAATCTTCTTCTTCACAACGAAACTGTTTTCGTAAATCTCCCTCTTCCTAAAAGGAAAGATAACAGCTGCCAGTGCCGGGATGATAAAGCCGAAGGAGAACATTGTGAAGCTTAGGGACGCGAACTCACCAGAGTTTGGCAGCAACGCCATCAACCCAGCAGCGGCCACGCCCGCGATCGTGACGAGGACGGTGGCGACTATTGGGGTGTGGAACCTTTCGCTTACAGAGGCAACTTTCTCGGGAAGTATGCGGTCGAAAGCCCAAGCAAAGAGGTATCGTGTCTGGGAGATTATGAGCGGAGGAAACTCGAAGAAGATAGGTAGCCAAAGGCCTATGAACATAATGAAGTATAGGGCTGGGCTGTTATAGTAGAGAAGGGCGAAAAAGGGTATGAAGCCCCCGACGCCCGCTATCGGCGCTGTTCCATTCGCTGCAAGGCTTGTCCAATTATCGAGAAACGGTTGTCCAAAAGCGTGTGTCACTAGAACAGCGAAAACGATGTAGTAGATTGCGATGGCTGAGATCGAGCCAAGGATCGCGATTGGCATCGATTTCTTCACATTCTTCATCTCGCCACTCCACGTAGTTGGTAAGTTATACCACGTATAAGCGAACCATACGAACGGAAGTGCAGCTCCAGTCGCAATCATCATGTCTGGCGGCGGAGTAAGGCCCCCCATAGTTATGACAGCCTGGTAGGCGGTGGAGTTGCTCATGAAGGAGTTATATGCGGAGGTAAAGCCGGTTTGGTTGATTCCAGCGAGGGCAACGAACATTATCACGGTGCAGACGAGGGAGATTATGCCCGCGTACAAGACAAGACCCCAAGTGTGACGGGGTCGTATCATGGAGAGGAAGCTGGATATTATTATCACAGCCGCAGCTAAGGCGAAGGATGGATAGGGCTCAATTAGGAAAGTACCCAAACCAGCTACTGAGGGACTATTGTAGTACGCCCCGAGACCCGCCAACACATAGCCAATGTATGTGCCAGTGTAGTAGGAGAAAATACCTAGGTTGAGTATGAATGCCGTTGCTACTCCCCAATAATTCATGAAACCAATGTACGGGTTGACCGCGCGAGTTGTGAATACGTAATCGCCTCCCGACCTAGGCATAGACATTCCAATTAAGGTGAACATCCCAGCCATCAAAAGCGTCGGCAAGAAGGCTATGAAATAGGCCAAAGGCCAATTTGCACCAGGCGCAGTGTACATAGTCGCAACCCACAGAACGGGCACACCACCAGTGACAAGCGCAATAACGGCCATGAAAGATGACCAGGCGCCAACTTCACGAATGAGGCCGGTAGCTTCTCTCACGAAGACGGGCGGTTTCTGCTCCAACTTTCATTCACTCCCCTAGGAAATAGTCTCGAATGGAGTGGCAATTTTTGTAATATTTAGCACTATGCAATATGTAATATGAACTATCTTAACTTCAGCACAGTGGAAATTCATGGTAAGTTGAGGCAATTGAAAACTAGAGAAACGTTACCAGCCATCTAGGAAATATATGCCAAATGATTCAAACTAACGTACCTAAGATGGAACCGTTTAAACTAAGCCTGGCGCATCTGTGAGGGTAGGAGGCTTATCCTCCAGTTAGCAAATGACTCTTAACGCCCTTCTCGTCGATATTCAAGAGCGCCCCTCTCAGTATACCTTCGCTGTATTCACTTCCTGGGTTAATGCATAGGGTTCGTCCGATCTTCACGAATCCTCGTGCTTCATGAATGTGCCCATGTAGGCCCAGCAAGGGCTTGTTCTGCTCGATAACTTCTCTAACAGCCTTGCTTCCTACGTGAATCATGTTAATTGCACCACCGCTACTCATCACGGGTTTCAGGGTTTTGTCTAGCTCTGGGGCCACATCCAACGGCGTATCATACGGCGGACAGTGGAGGTTGAAGATTGCATTTTCCATTCGAGTTATTCTACAAATCATCTTCTTGAAAATCTCAAGGAGCTTCTCTTCAGTGGTCTCTCTTGGGCTATTCCATGGTGACGCGTTAGTCCATGCACTGGTGATCATTTCATGCTTGTCATCTACCCAAAGCACCTCATCCTCAGGGTAGATAATGCTAGGGGAAGCTTTCAAAACCTCATCTATATTGAAACGATCATCGTTGCCCGGGCTTATGTAGCACTTTGTCTTAGTACCCTTAAGCCGTTCTTCAGCAATTCCGACCCAGCGTTTGATTCCATCCTTCATCATCTCCGAGAACAACGTGTCGACTAAACTCTTGTCGCTCTGCAGCTTCTCCACTTCTGCCTGCGTTGTCCGGTATGGGTAGTATCCGTTGAAGCGTATGTTTCGTTCAAGTTCCTCACGTTCTTCATTCGTCTTCATCGTACGGACGACACCTAGAAAAGTAGCCGCAAATGTACCGCCAGGCTGCTCGACGATAGGGATTATCATCTTGCCCGTAACGTCACCACCCAAAATCAGCGCATCTGCCTTGTACACTTTTGCTGCATTCAGGAACTTCAGGAAGCACGTTTCTGATCCATGAACGTCGGACGTAAAATAAATTCGAGTAAAAGCCATACGTCAACCTCATTTCTTACGCGGTCTACCGATTCGCGAGGCTCTTGGGCGTCCTGAGCGTCAATGCGCTCATAAGCCGTTCGTCCCAAATCCTCGTTAGGGACCAAGCAGAAATTCGACCAATTCTTGAACCACGCGCAACTCCTTATATTGGCACATTGTTGCATATGGTCGGTTATTGCTTCGGAGAAGGGATAACTTACGCCACCGGTCACTGACATAGTTCAAGAGGCACAGCGAATAATCGACACAGCCGAGAAGAATCAGATAACTCTGCG
>DATIYC010000104.1:0-7272 GCA_035517955.1 Candidatus Acidiferrales bacterium
TCCCAAGAGATGCACCCTTAGGCTTCGACGATGTCTGGAACCGTTCGCTTTCCTTCCACCGGAGGCCGGTCGCCGCGAATCTTGAAACTCGGATCTACAGGCAAAGCGCAGCGGTTGTGGCGGAAGAAGGAGGTCACAGCCCAGTGGGTCTTGCCCTTGCTAGACTTCCGTCCGACCAAGGTGCCAATGAACTCCTGCAACAGGTCAAGCACTTCGTAGGGGTCCTCGGACTGCAGTTGGCGGATTAGGAGTTCGCGTGGGATCACAGTTTCCCAGCCCTGCTTCCCATGGAACCGATTGCGGCGACACCTCCGTGAGATGGAAGAGCTCAAGCTTCTCAAGCATGATAGCGCCTTACACAGCAAAGCCGAAGGCAGAGCTTTCGCATCACAATACCGAAGGATACTGGAGACACTGAAACAATTCGGCCTAGCAGACTAGTAGGTGAATGAAGGACATTCAGTCGACTTTGCATCGAGCCTGCAGATCTGCGCTTGGTTTGGAAAATACGTCCTATTATTCTCTAAGCGTGTGTACAGTAACAGGCCATGTCACGAAATTATTGTAATTGCGGAACGATTAATGGTTGAAAACGGATCGTACAATACAGGTGTAAGCATCTGCAGAAACAACCCGCTCCCGATTCAGATGAACCAAAGAAGTTGCTGAACTGGGTCTGCGGGAGCGGTCTCGATTCTTCAAGAGAATTCATGATAACCGATCGAGGTGTGATGTGGTGCAGTGGAAAGGCAGCAGAGGCGGCTTGGAAGACACTGAAAGCGCTAGGCACGTTAGGGGTCGCCACAAGCGTTGCGACAGGAGGAAAGTCTGGTTCCACGTTGACTGCCAGTTCCATCGGCTCGGACCCGATCAGTGGGTTCGTGAGTTGGCAACAAATATGCGAAATCACGGTTGATGATAGAAAGCGTGTTATCTTCCTTCATGGAGGAAAGGCATCTTCCCTTGTTGGTTACCTTCGGGGAGACAAGGGTCTCCTCATGAAGGTGCATTGCACACCCGAAAACTACCAACAAACTCTAGCCATCATATCAGAACACGTTCACAAATAACAAACAATCCTGCTAACGTACGACCTGATTGTTCCTACAAAACTGCAAGTGGAACTAAAAATTCACTATTCTTGAGAACCTTTGGAGGAGGAGCTTTCACGTATCTCGCGCGGACCATTTGCGCATGATTGGGATACTTATCGTGAGAGGTCAACGCACAGAATGGTCAGCGCTTGGTCTTTGCTCAATTGCAACTTGGACTAATGCCGGTGGTTTTTGCGGTTGATAGAAGATGCTTAGCAGGGTCTTGAAGCTTATTGTTCTAACGATATTCACCAGGAAGATGGCGTAGCCAGCGGCTAAGATAATTGCTCCCACCAGAGCCGCGTTCATGTACGCCTGATATGGTCCTAGGCCGTTGAGGTATAGCATGGCGATTCCCCAAAAGCGGACATCTGCGCACATCTAGCGCCACAAATTGAGCCACCTTCACGGCATCCTCGGACGGGTATTCTGAATTTGGTTAACGATAAGGCTTGAGGGTTGTGTTGGCTTCCATTGGGGCCGATTCGGGGCTGCTGGCCGGGGCGAGGGTTTGCTGGATGTGGATCGCTTAACGGTGGAACTTCGGATGCGTGTATGCTGGTCGAAGCTTAGGATCCTTCAGAACTTCGCCGGCAGAAACTGAGAGGATGACAGATGACCTAGTGGCCACAACTTCTCCAGGCGAGAACCACTTGTCAGTGCCTACGACATCGCGGAACGCGGTGCGTAGTACCTCGGCGCGTTCCTGATCCACCAGTGCATGTGCAAGGTCGTGTCCTCGACCAGATTTGCGGCCAGACCCTCGAGATAGACGATTGACTGAACTAGGATCTCCAGCCTGCTTCGAATTCTTCCAGTCACCTGAAGAGGTTGTGTTAACTGAAGAAGGATTGGGGCTTTTTGATAATGCCAGAAGATGGTCAAACGTAGACCCTCGGATAACTTATTGAGCCCGCGGGGGGATCCGACTTTTATTTAGTTGGAATTGCGTCTAGCGCAGAGATACTGACCCAAACCGGCCGTCCTTCGTAAGCGCCTCAGCAATCTCAGCACTGCCCACACCACGGATGAAGAAGCGGCCGGCCTCTCGCTCGCGGAGAGTCGCTAGGGCTTTGGAGAGTTTAGGCATTTCCTGTCACTCAAAACACGCCAAATACCGCCAAATACACGCACACCGGGCTTACGGCGCGGCGCCAAATAACAGCGACAACGGAGCACTGCACGCCCTCCACAGCCTGCACCATGTGGCGTTAGTACCCACTCCAGGCATCGGTGACGACACATACTCTAGCAAACCTGCCCAGCCTCACATTCACGGCAGTCGTGAGAACGTTAATTCGAGGCTTCACGAGGATCGTCCTCAGATCCTTGCGCAAAAAGCATTTTCTCAGCCTGTTTAAACAAGCCGTGATACTTGTAAGGAGTGGAGTCGGTAATTAGCCGTCCACCTGGTCCAAACGGGAGCGTTGCTCCGGTTTACTGAGTTGGGACGATTCTCCTGTAAAAGAAGTACTTGAGAGTTTCCGCTAGTATGAGGTAGGTGATTATGAAAACTGCAAGAGCCAGGAAGAAGGTAAGAGGCGGGATAACGAGGCCAAGTAATGGGCCGAGTGGAGTGAAGGGTAGAAGCATTGGAACGATTACAGTAGCGAGTGTGCTGAGCACGAGTGGCTTGCTCGGGTGACTCTTATAGAATGGAGTTCGCCTAGTTCGAATCACGAAGATGACTAGTGATTGCGTGCTTATGGATTCAAGGAACCAGGCGGTTTGGAATAGGGCGGGAGTGGCGTTGAAGATGAAGATCATGACTCCAAAGGTTAGGTAGTCAAAGATTGAACTAACCGGCCCAAAGAACAGCATAAACTCGCGAACGAAACGGATGTCCCAGCGATGTGACGTTTTCAAATATTCGCTGTCCACATGGTCCGTTGGAATCGTCAATTCAGAGATATCGTAGAGTAGATTGTTCAGTAGAATCTGAGAGGGCAACATGGGTAGGAATGGCAGGAAGAGACTGGCGCCGGCGGCGCTGAACATATTTCCGAAGTTAGAGCTCGTACCCATCATAACGTACTTCATCGAGTTCCCCAACGTCTTTCTCCCCTCCTGCACTCCTCGGGCCAGAACGGTCAAGTCCGTTTGTAGGAGGATGATATCGGCCGCAGCTTTTGCAACGTCAACTGCGTTATCGACGGATATGCCCACGTCTGCCGTTCGTATGCTACCGGCGTCGTTTATTCCATCGCCCATGAATCCAACGACATGCCCATTCTTTCGAAGCGCTATCATGATTCGGTTCTTCTGATCTGGCGTAACGCGAGCGAAAACATTCGTCTCCTCTACGACCCTAATTAGTGCAGAGTCGCTGATTTCCCTGAGCTTGTCTCCTGTTATGAGTCCAGTGACCTTCATGTTGAGCTGCTGGCATATGTGGGCAGCTACAAACTCGTTATCTCCCGTGAGTATCTTCAAGGCTACTCCTGATTCAGCTAACATCTGAAGTGAGGCGTAAGCCGTCTGTTTCGGTGGATCCATGAAGCTAAGAAGGCCAACATAGACCATGCCTGTTTCATCGCTTACCGTGTACGGCGGTTTCTTCCCAACTTCCTTCCTAGCCACCGCGAGTATTCGTTTTCCTTCCCTGCTAAGCTCTTCGTATTGGCTCTTGATCTTGTTCTTGATCTCCTCAGTGATTGGAACGGTCTGGTGGTTCTCTTCGTAGAACCCGCATGCAGAGAGCATTTCGAGTGTGGCACCTTTCGAAATCAACACTGCCTTGGGAGATTCAGGGTTCGAGGAGTCGGTAACTATCACCGATACTCGCCGTCTCACAAAATCAAACGGGATTTCATCGACGCTTGCATATTTGGTTAGGTCGATTGATTCGTGCGCCAATACTGCGGCATCAAGTGGAGAACGTAGCCCGGTTTGAAATTTACTGTTTAGTTCGGCCAGCAGGAGAACGTCATCGCTTTCCTTATTGTCGATATCGATGTGGGAGTCCAATGTTATCTTATTCTCGGTGAGCGTTCCCGTTTTGTCGGTGCAGAGCGTATCCATGCTTCCGAAGTTCTGAATAGCCGACAATCGTCTAACTATGACGCCTTTATCAGCCATGGCCATCGCTCCGGTCGCCAAATTGATGGTCACAATCATTGGGAGCAGTTCGGGGGTCAAACCAACGGCTAGCGCGACGGAAAATAGCAACGACGTGAGGATGCCATGCCTAAACAGAGAGTTGACGAAGAAAACGAAGACGACCAGCAACAATGTGACTTGCATGATAAGGTAACCGAATCTTCTCAGTCCCCTATCAAACTCAGTCTCGGGAATCTTTCCGACCAATTGCTTGGCGATCCCACCATAAGCCGTTGACGATCCTGTCTTTATGATGCTGATTATCCCGGTACCGCTGACGACGGACGTTCCCATAAACGCCAAGTCTGTACGATCGGTTTCGTCTTTTGCTTCTTTCACGCTGCTCCTAGTGGCTGCGTCCCAGGCGGGGTATTTCTCTGAGGGGAATGATTCTCCGGTGAGGGCTGCTTGATCTACGAATAGGTCCTTCGCGGAAAATACTCTGCCATCTGCTGGGACAAGGTCCCCTGCAGATAAGTAGACTAAATCACCCGGCACTACTTCTGAAACCGGGATTTCTACCCTTCGCCCATCGCGTCGCACTGATGCCGTCGTCCGAATCCGTGCCCGGAGTGTTTCTGCAGCATTCTCAGCCTTAGCTTCTTGATAGAAGCCGAGAATCACGCTCATACCGACGACGAAGAAGATTATTGTTGCGTTGACTAGTTGATCAACAAAAGCAGAGATTGCGCCGGCAAAGACCAAGATGATGACAAGCGGGCTTTTGAAGTAGGATAGGACCATTGCGACTCGGGATCGTTTTCTTCCTGCAGAGACCAGATTCGGCCCATATGTTCGAAGTCGACTCTCCGCTTCCTCTTGGCTTAGCCCAGCAAGAGCATCCTCTGAGGGTTGACTCAAAGTCTCAACAGCCTAACACCCGTGCGGACGGGAAGAATTTACGGGTTTCAGTCACCCCCCAGGTCTTACAAAAGGACGGGGGAAACCGGGTTGTTTTGGGCGGCTAATAGGAACTACTTGTATTCAGCCGATACTTGCGAGGGTTGAACGTTGAGGATATTTGGTGGAAGAAACTCGATTCTGAGAAAATGTAGGATCAAATCGAAGTCGATCTAAATCTCGACTGCCTCGACTCCAACCCTCGTGGCTATCTGAGGATATTTTTGAGTGCTAGAACGCAAGTAATTCAACCTTATCGCTTCCAACAGACACGCATTCTTTCTGATGTTTATCGATATGCACACGCAGACTAATCTAGAGTTTAGTCATAAACAGTGTTCACCATCGTTTTGGTTGTCGCGCATCTTTTTGATTGTAACATCGCATGGGACACTTGGTCTTATTACAAAATTTCAGTGCTGTCAGATGAATTCGTTCTATAAGGAAGATCAATTGAAATGGATCTTGGAAGACATAGAAAAGATCGACGAAACGGAAGAACTTCGAATGGGCATGGCCGATTTTTGAGGAACATGCGGATACGCAACAAGGCGCTCCTTATCTTTATCACCGCGGGCTTGATTCCTTTGATCGCCGTAAGCGCTTTCTCTTATGTCCAGGCAAATCAGGCGCTGAGCGACTCGACGAACATAAGCAACGTCGTCTTCGCCCAGCAGACTGCTTACGAAGTGAATACCTATTTTGCAACCGTTCAAGGGTTTGGAGAAAGCTTTGCCATCACTAGAGAGGTATACCAAGGCATGGATGTTCTGTTGCAATACGGGCAGAATTCCACACAATGGCAGGCACAGTATGATATTCTTCAAGTGTCTATGCCTGTCGCCACCACTAAAGCTGGCGTCGACGCAATCTTTCTCACGAATACAAATGGCAAGTGCGTTTTCGCATCCACCTTCAAGAGTGACTTGGAGGGTGCAGACCTGTCGATGCGAGCGTATGTTCAGAGCTCGCTGAAGGGCAACGAGAATTGGTCTTCGTTGTTTTACTCAGACTTCGTGAAACAGAATGTCATTGTTTTCTCCAGCCCCGTGCTAGAAAACGCTACGCACGGACCGGTCGTCGGAACAATCAATTTGTTTCTCGGCCAGAGAACATTGGATGCGCTGACGCTTTATGGAATAGGTACGATTGGGAAGACTGCGGACGTATACATTATCGCCGCTGACGGCACGCTTCTAACTGATACGATGCATGGCGAATACTCGCAGAATGCCGCTCTGAAGCAAAAAATAACCTCCGACGCCGTAACCATCCTAGCACCCGAGATCACGAGCGGAAACCTGAATTTCAGTACGACGAAGAGTTACCAGAACTACGCTGGAACGCCAGTTAAAGGTGCTTTGGCGGTTGTACAATTCGGAGGCACACCCGCAGGTCTCGTTGTTGAGGTAAATCAGGACGAAGCCTACGCACAAGCCAACACTTTGCGGAATGTCGTCATGATTGTGGTAGGCGTGGTCGCTTGCGCTGGAACTGCGATTTCAATCTTCATGGCTCGCTTACTCTCAGGACCGGCGAACAATCTACTGGACGTGGTGAAGGAGATGGCGAAGGGCAACCTTACCAAGAGACCGGAGGTTGAGAGCAGTGACGAAATCGGGTTGCTCGCTGCAGGAATCACGGAAATCGTTTCCAATAACGAACGACTAATCTCCACGATCAAAACTGCAGTCGACGAATTAGAAAACATGGCTAAGCGATATGTTGAAAACTCTCGCCAAGTCGCCAGCACGACACAGCAACTGGCCACTGGCGCTGAACAAATTGCTAAAGGCGCAACCGATCAAGCAACAGCCGCTCAGGACACTACTATCCTAATGGGGCAAATGAACCAGAAAGTCAAAGAGGTCGCAAACGCGGCATCAAAAACCGTACTCACCGCCCAAGACGATTCAGACAAAGCCACGAAAGGATTGGAAGCCGCCAAACAAGCCCAAGATAAGATGACTGAGATCAACGCCAGCTCTAAGGAGTCAGCCGAGATTGTGAGAAACTTAGTGGCTCGATCACGAGAGATAGGACAAACCGCCAAAATCATCACGGGCATTGCGGACCAGACGAATCTTCTAGCGCTAAACGCCGCCATTGAAGCCGCTAGGGCTGGGGAACATGGTCGCGGATTCGCAGTGGTCGCTGAAGAAGTACGCAAGCTAGCTGA
>DATIYC010000105.1:0-13601 GCA_035517955.1 Candidatus Acidiferrales bacterium
CTCATATCACCACCAACGCGCCCTCGTAGCCAACCTCTCACCCAAATTGAAACGCAGACTAATCGTTCACACTGGAGAGGACAGGGAAGAGAAATTGCAGGAGTGGATGCGAAGTCGAGGGAAGGTCTTCGTTTCCGTAGCTTTCAACGAAGGCCAAGATTGGAAATACTCGATATGCGACGCTCAGATTCTGCTTAAAGTTCCATTTGCAGACATCGGCGACAGAAGGGTGAAGCGCAGGTTGGAGCTTGGCCACCGCCAATGGTACCTCAACCAAGCGATGCTAGAAGTGATTCAGGCTTACGGCCGCGCCGTTAGAGCAGAGGATGATGCCGCTAGGTTCTACGTCGTGGACGGGAGCTTCAATGAGTTGCTAGGAAAAACGTGGCAATTCATCCCAGACTGGTTCAAGGCCGCCTTGCCCAACAATCTCGCAAAAACCCCCAATTAACAGCTCGAACACCCGCCATGTCTGTTCGCCATAAAGCTCTAGAGCTTGGACTCATCCAGTGGAGGAGTGTGATTATCAATGAGCGAGGACAAAGGCGCCGTTCTAGCTGAGATGGACGCGGCAGCGGAAGAGGCGGAGAAGGAGCTTGCAACTTTAGACCAAGAAGCAGTAAAGACGGTCGCGGCTTGGTGGTCAAAATGGTTCATGAAAGCGGGTCACAAACGGCTCGGCAGGTTAATGGTAAAGGTTGCAAAGAAAAAGTAGCTAAGCAGTAACGCAGGATTCTACGCGTTTACTTCTCGTCTTTCCTTCACGATCTCAAGCACTTTTCGAAATTCGTCAGTTCCAGCTTTCTCGAGCCATTCATAAATCAACGTCTCAGTTGTCGAAGCCACGGCTCCGGCTTCGATCATCCTTCGAATCGCAGTGTCTCTGTCTTGTGCAGCATGGGAGGAAATTGCGTCCACCGGAATGACCACTTTGTAGCCGCTTTGAATCAAGTCAAGGGTCGTTTGTAAAACGCATACGTGAGCTTCAGTACCACACGCCACAACAGTTTTCTTCTCCGACTTCTTTAAGTTGCTAACAAATTCTGGAACTCCGCACCCACTAAAGGCTAACTTGCGAACTTTGGGCACCCCCGAAAGAACCTGCTCGAGTTCAGATACGGTGCCCCCTAACTTCTCTTGCTCCGTAGCCAAGATCGAAACGTCGAGGGCTATTGCAGTTTTGATTAGTGCCCTTATGTTTCGGATGAGCTCTTTGTTTTGAACGATCGTGTCGATCAGTCTATCCTGAACATCAATGACGAGTAGAACGCAATCCTCACGTCTCGCCCTCCATTCCGAATTCATGATCAACCAGTTACCTGTTGGCAATTTCCCATGGTGATTCTAACGTGTTATTTCGTGACCCCTTGTCGTAGATGCCAAAGTACCGAGCGCGCCCATTCCGGTAGCGATTAGGAAGAACGTTCTCATTCCTTCCACGAACTCACTAGTCACAACTCCTCCTTGAGTAGTGAGGCTAGTGAAGACCGTTAAGAGCGCTTGGGGTGTGAGTGTTGTTGCCATTACAGCGCCAAGCATGGCTAAGCCGATTGATTGACCCATGAACCGCATCGTTCCAAGCGTTCCAGCTGCCACCCCCAACTTCTCCTGCCCAACCGATCCCATAACGGCGCTCGTGTTTGGCGACGAGAACAGTCCGAACCCGACTCCAACGATTGCTAGCCTAAGAATCACGTCTAGCCAGCTGGACTCAGCATTCAATCCAGAAAATAGAAACAATCCAAAGCTAACGCAACCCATACCAATAGTTGCCAATGCTCGCGACCCAAAGCGATCTGAAAGCCAACCACTCAATGGCGAAAACAAAGCCATTGGTGCCGCTTGAGCAATCAGGTATAATCCCGTAGTTTCAGGATTCAGGCCCTTGATGGATTCTAGGTATATGGCTATGGTCAAAGTGACCCCGTTCACCGCTATGTAACTTAGAAATGCGGTTGCGTTGGCGGCCGCGAAGAGGCGATTTCTAGTGAACAATCGTAAGTCGAGAGTGGGAAACTTCGCGCCTCTCTCAGCGCGCAGGAATAACATGAGCGTCGCTACACTCACGGTCGCCAGTACGAGTGTTGGCGTTGATAGCCATCCGTATGTGGAACCGAACGTCAACACAACCAGCGACGTAGCCAATGCAATCGACAATGTCCCAGCGCCTGGAAAGTCAAATTTCGCACCTGACACGTTTGGTTGATTCTGTCTCAGCTTAAGACTGGCCAATGTGATTACTAGAATTCCGATCGGGATGTTGACGAAGAAAATTGATCTCCACCCGAAGTCTTGAACCAAAAACCCTCCGAGAACCGGTCCAACCGTTAATCCGGTATAAACGGCCATAGTATTGATTCCCAGCGCTCTACCGCGCCCCTCCGTAGGGAATACATCTGTAACGATGGCAGTGGCGTTAGCTGCAATAAACGCCGCACCTGTCCCCTGCAGCGCCCTGAAACCTATCAACTGCAAATCCGTCGTCGAGAAAGCGCAGAGAACAGATCCAATAGTGAAAATCGCGAACCCGACGACGTAGAACCATTTCCTACCATGAAGATCCGCCAATCGCCCCACATTGATCAACAACACCGTCAACAGCAAAAGGTAGGCGAGGGGAACCCACACCGCTGCCTCCAAACTCAGCTTGATCGACGAAGCCATAGAAGGAATTGCGACAGTCACGACACTACCGTCAAAAGGTGACATGAAAGCGCCGATCGTAGTGATGAGAAGAACTATCCACTTGTAATGAAACTCATGCTTGCTAATGGAGTTCACCCAGAGAATACTGCTACAATTCAAACACTCGGCGCATCGACTCGCGCCCTTTCATCGCGACTTGTTCAGCATCTTGTTCCCAGTATGCAGGTCGAAGTAGTTCTAGGCTCAGTTCGTCGTCGTAGCCCAACTTCCTCAGAATCGATGCGAATCTTTTCAAATCAATAACACCTTCGCCGGGGTAAAGGCGATTCGCATCCGTGAGTATGGTTCTCTCTCCTGGCTCCGAATCATTCACGTGAACCAGAAAGATTTGTTTCGGGTCTAGTTGAGCTACGTCTTCGAACTTCGAGTCGCTAGCATATATGTGAAATGAATCTAGCACGAGTCCAACGTTTGATTTTCCAACCCGCTTTACCGTTTCAACCGCAGCGGGTAAGTTGTTTATGCTACAGGATTTCATACCCAAGAATTCTAGTCCCAACTTGACACCATCTCCATAGCGGTCAGCCATCTTGGTGAGGGCTGAAGCAGTCTGAGTTATCGTGGCGCGTTCGTTCACTCCTTCTTTCATGGGTGAGGGAACTGGGATCAGTAATTGGCAGTGAAACTCACGCGCGGCATCCACGATTTTGTCGGTACGATTGAGAATTTCCGAAAAGGCGCCGTCGTCGAGAAGGTTGAAGTTTTCCGGCCCATTGATGCTCGCGACTTTAAGCTTTTGTCGACTTAGTTCGTTCTTCGTCTGTGCTAATGTTCCTTCCTTATGCATGGCTTCTATCTTGTCCATTGTGAACTCGATTGAGTCGAAGCCCACGCGTTTCGCAATCCGTAGAAACTTTTCAGTCGGTGTAGTTCTGAGTGTGTCTTGGTTTAGGCATGCTTTCAAGGTTCTTCAGTCCTCAGAGAGGGAGTGGGATTGGTTTTTTCAATTCTACAGAGCGATAGCAGGCCTCTATGATTTCAACAATCTTGTATCCGTCTTCGACCGTTATGGGCGGCTTCTTGTTTCCGGTGACCGCGTCGACGAAAAGCTTGTCCTCCTCCTCTACGCCCCAGCTGAGTGTTTGTGGGAGGTAGTGGAATTCCTCGACCTGGGTCGGGGTATCTAGACCTAGCGTGTAACTTACTCTATTCATCTCCTCCGTTATCACGGTTGAGTGGTCGCCGATGATTTCCACTCGCTCGAATGGCACAATCCACGACGCATGCCCCGAACTGAAGATAGGTACCTGCAACCCTGATTCGTGTGTTAGGTTGATCCAAAAGTCGTTCAGGATGTTTGCGTAAACGTTTGCTTGGGCTCTGCAGCTAACCTCTCTGATTTCCCCGAACAACCATCTGGACATATCGAGCATGTGGAGTGTGGTGTCGTAAAGGTGGCCGCCGGATATTTTTGCGTCGGCACCCCAAGCAGGGCGTTGTAGTTCTCCGGTGACCATTTTCATGATCACCATGTAGGGTTTGATCTTGCCTGAGGACACCAACTCCTTCACCTTCTTGTAGACGAACGTGAAATGTCGGTTGTGCCCAACTTGAAACACTACGCCAGCAGACTTCACTGAATTCACTAGGTCGCGGGCGTGTTCCAGCCTTATGACCATTGGTTTTTCGCAGAAAATGTTGAGTTTCTTGCTTAGAGCGTACTTCAAAGTCTCATAATGAAAAACGTTAGGTGTGACAACGTAAACTGCGTCAAGTTTCTCTGAATCGATCAGTTCTTTGTATGTTCGGTAACTGTTGCAGCCGTATTTCTTTGCGGTTGATTGTGCAATCGGGTCGATTACGTCGGCAACTCCGCATAGTTTGACTCTGTTGTCGCGCGAAAGTACGCTTAGGTGATTCTGAGCTTGCGAACCCAGCCCAACTACGCCAATATTGACCTGAGCCATAACCAGTTCAACTCGAAAGTAGTTTCGGATTTACTCACGTCATATAACTGAATTGCTTATGATTGGCTGCGTGGAGAAAATTACGAAATTTAGTGGCTATGCAGTCTTGTTGACAAAGTGGCAGGCAACTAAGTGTCCTTGTGAAATTTCAGAGAGCTGAGGACTCTCTGACTTGCAGATTTCCTCGGCGAAAGGACAACGTGGGTGGAACTTGCAACCGGGGGGCGGGTCTATTGTACTGGGAACCTCTCCTCTGATCTCTGTTTGAAGGAGGTTTCGGGTGGTGGGGTCTGGTACTGGGGCGGAGGAGATGAGGGCGATGGTGTATGGGTGACGTGGTTTCGAGATTACTGTTTTGCACGGCCCATACTCGACAACATTCCCGGCGTACATCACTGCGACGAAATCAGCCATGTATTTTGCGACGGCTATGTTGTGGGTGATGAGCAGGTATGTTAGGTTGAATTCCTTCTGGAGTTCAAGAAGTAGTTTGAGGATCTGCGCTTGAACTGAAGCGTCCAGTGCACTCGTAGGCTCGTCTAGGATTACGAGCGAGGGTTGAATTGCGATCGCTCTTGCAATGGCAACCCTCTGCTTCTGCCCTCCGCTGAGCTGCCGAGGCAAACGATCCGCAAATTCCTTCGGAAGGCCGACTAACTCAAGGCTCCTGTTAACGGCGGCGTTAACGGCTTTCTTGTCCCACTTCATCAAGCCGTACAATGGCTCTCCTATCGATCTCCCTATCTTCATTCGCGGGTCCAAGGAAGACTCGGGATCTTGGTAGACCATCTGCATGTTGCGGTAGATTCGCGCTCTGTCCACCTTGCCCTCCGTGATCTCGTTGTCGTCGAAGAACAGTCTTCCGTCAGTAGGGGGGGTCATCAACCCAATTGTTCTGGCGAGGGTAGTTTTCCCGCACCCCGACTCACCAACGATTGCAGCAGTTTTACCTTTCTGAACACTTATCGAAACGTTATCGACTGCCCGCACGAAGCGTTGTCTTTCGCGGCTGAAGGGGTTCAATCCCTTTCGTACGAGGTAATACTTCTTGAGATTCTCCGTACGGAGGATAATGTCAGTTGTGCTGCTGGCCATATAGAAAACACGAAACCTTGTGAGTTGGACCCTGTTGGGTTAACTCGGGATGCTGTTTATTGCAAACTGCCATGACGTGAGGACACCTAGGCGCGAACCTGCAACCAACCGGTAGGCTCCTCAAGTCAGGTAGGGTGCCTGCGATTGGTTTGATTTGACTCTCGTCCTTGTAGCCTGAAGGAATACAGGAAAGGAGACCACGAGTATAGGGATGCAGTGGTTTTGAGAATAAACTAATCACATCAGCATCTTCCGCCACTTCCCCCGCGTACATTACAACGACTCTATCGGCTACTTGGCTCGCCACAGCCAAGTCGTGGGTGACGAGCAGAATGCTGGTTCTAACTTTCCGAATCAACTCTTTCATGAGTTTCAGCACTTGGGCCTGAGTGGTCACATCAAGTGCGGTGGTGGGTTCATCGGCGAGTAACAACGCGGGCTCTTGGGACAACGCCATCGCAATCATAACTCGCTGCGTCATCCCACCAGACAACTCAAACGGGTAGCGTTCCAACACCTGCTCTGGGTCAGAAATCCTGACTAGCCGCAAGTATCGAATCACTTCCTCCTTGAGGTCGGATGGAATTTTGTGCCTAATCTTCGGAGCGTACCTGGTCAGTCGCGCATCTCTCCTGTAGGTTCGCTGCATAACGTCGCTCTCGACAGGCGACTTTCCGTCCTTCCTCATTTCGCGAACCAAAATCGCCTCAGCAATTTGACTGCCCACCTTGTAGACGGGGCTGAGGCTAGTTAGTGGTTCCTGGAAGATCATCGCGATTTCAGTCCCGCGGTACTCCCTAATTTTATTCCCGCCTAGTTTTACGAGATCCGTGTCCTTGTACTCGATCGATCCATCAACAATCTTCGCGGGTGGTTTTGGAAGAAGCCCAATTATGGAAAGGCCCAACGTAGACTTTCCGCAACCAGATTCTCCCACCACGGCGAGGAATTCATCCTGTTTGAGCTCTAGGTTCACGTGGTCTACTGCGGTTATTGGTCCGGTTCTTGAATCGTAGGCAACCGTGAGGCCTTGAATATTGAGGAGTGGTCCCGTTTATCCCGCCTCCATAGCGTCTCTGAGGCCATCGCCGAGAAGACTGAATCCAACAACTGCAAGTGCGATCACAAGGCCTGGAATAATTGGCAACCATGGCGCCGTTATCAAATAATCCTGTGACGTGCTAATCATTTCCCCCAAATCTGGCGCAGGAGGTCTCACTGACAATCCGAGGTAGCTTAAGCCCGCATAAGTCAAGACGACCGTCGCAACATCAAGCGTGCCATAGATTAGTAGCGTTAGTGAAATGTTCGGCAGGACATGTTTCGCTATGATGTCAAAAGTTCTTTGGCCAGCGAACCTTGCGGCCTCGATATAGTTCTGGTGCGAAACCCTGAGCGCTTCTCCCCTTGCAACTCGAGCGTACGGTGGCCACCAGATTACCATCAACGCAAACATCATGTGGCTCAATCCAGGGCCAAGTGCCACCGCGATAACCATTGCTATTACCAATGCTGGCAACGAAAATACAACGTCAGTGAATCGCATTAACAGTTCATCAAGCAAACCGCCTCTGAACGCTGCTACTGCGCCGATTACAGCGCCAACAACCAGAGCTACGACCACCACAGCGAAACTTACAAACAAATCATTAGGCAAGCTCCAAATGACCCTGCTGAACACATCGCGGCCCAAAAAATCAGTGCCAAACAGGTGCGCCAGGGAGGGCGCTCCGAGTGAGGGACCGACATTCTGTAGAAGGGGGTTGTACGGGGTCACCGTAATGTTGAGCAGTTGAGCAAACAGTACCACGATTGCTGCGATCAAGTATGTCGCGACGATTATGAATCCAAGCGCTCCTTCCTTTGTTCTGAAGACGAGGGAGAAAAAGTTGCGAATAGCGGCCGAAGCGTTATGTGTTGTTGATTTGGACTCCAATTGTTAGCATCAACCGAGTCTGACTTGAGGGTCAACGACTGCGTAGAGGATGTCTGCGATTAAGTTGGCCGTTACAATAACTAGTGCGAACACAATAGCCGCTCCCAGTATCCCAGGATAATCCTCTCCATTCAATGCCTGTACGAGGTAGCGCCCCATTCCTGGATATGAGAACACGTTCTCTACGAATATTGTGCCAGTTATAAGCCACGTTACGATTAGCGAGGACAAGGATACTATTGGTATGAGTGCATGGCGGAGGCCATGCTTGTAGAAGACCGTGTTTTCATCTAATCCCTTCGCCCGCGCTGTCCGGATGTAGTTTGTGTGCATGATTTCAAGGAGCGAGCTGCGCAGAACTCTCGTTACGATTCCGAATGTTACAAGTGCGAGTGCAGCACTAGGAAGTATCAGGTGCGTGAAGGCGCTGGCACTGTATGAAAAGTTTCCCTCGAGCACTCCATCAATTATCGGTATTCCGGTGATCCAGTATGGTTTTGACAGGGTTGGGTCGAAGGCTGCGCCGCTTGGAAGGATGCCTAGAACATATGTAAACAGCATGAGCAGCAGCAAGGCTACGAAGAAAGGCGGAGAGGCGTAGCCGGTTAGGTAGAATGCTCGGATCGCCGCGTCAATTGGCGTGTGATGATACCGGGCTGAAACTACTCCTAAGAGTACGCCAACAACGAGTGTTATGACAATTGCGAATAACGCAATTTGGATGGTGTATGGCAAGGTTTGCGCTATCGCCTCGGTGACGGGGATGAAATTGCGTGAGGGGGAGTATCCCATGTTGCCTTGTGCTAGGTTCGCTAGGTAGTAGTAATATTGTACATAGACGGGGTCGTGCAGATGGTATTTCTGGATGTAGGCTTGAGCGAGGTCGGGATGCATGCCTGCGGCTTTTCCTAACCAAGCATAGACTGGATCTCCACCAAGGCTATGCGATAGAGCGAACGTTATCGTCATAACACTGAGTACTACGAACGCTCCGAAGATTACCCTACGTAGTATGTACCACGCTAGGTTCATTTTGAACTAACCTAACCATGTCAGAAAATAGGTCTTCCTCACCTCACCCTATTCGAAAATTGTGGGGTAAGGTGGGGATTTGATAGGGTTTTAGCTGCCTACGAAGGTTACTGTGTTAAAGATTACCGTCGAACTGATGCCTGTGAACACTGGGTCAAGTAGTGCGCTCTTGACGACATTTTTGTCCCAAGCAACCGATCCTCCACCAAACACTAGTTTGATTGCACCTAACCAGATGTATGGGGCGTCGTCGTACATTTGCTTCTGGGCAGCGGTACAGAGGCTTTTGATTGTATTGACGTCATTCGTGGAAGTCCAAGCGTCAACGCAAGCTTGCACAGTGGGGTTAGAGTATATCGCGTAGTTGTTTGCGGGCGTGTTCTTGTTTGCGAATAGGATCCACGCATCGGCCGGGGTTGGCGCGCCGGGTGCGAATGTTCCGGTTCCGAACCATGTAAACTGCGCTACTTGCTGGGAGGCGTTTAGGCCTTGTTGGTATGTGCCCGCTCCAGCAACGTATGGTAGGGCCCACTGGTTGCCGGGAGTGACTTCAATGTTGAGGGTGATTCCTATCTGAGCGAGGTCTGCTTGAACGATCTGTGCCGTGGAATAGCAATACGTGCAGCCGGAGACAACTCTGAATTCAAGAGGTTGTAGTTTCGTTACATCAACGCCAGATTGTGCGAGGTATTGCTTTGCTACGGTTAGATCATTGGAGTACTGGGGTAGGTTTCCTAGATCATACCAGTCCTTCTGGGCAGGGTATTCAGGTCCGATCATGGGAGCTAGACCGCCAAAGAAAACACGTTGAGAAATATCTGTCAAATTGACGGCGTGGACTACTGCTTGCCGGAAGTCTGTGATGTTCGTGGGATAGCGATGAGTGTTCATGGATATTCCTACGAAGGCCATTGAAGAATCAGGCATTACAAAGTATCCATACTTGTCTGGGTTCTTCAGAACTTGGGGCCAGTCTTGGCTTTCAATGCCAGAAATTTGTGCGGCTCCGGTTGACAGATCTGTATACCTTGCGACGTCATCTGACTTTGTGTAAATGATGACGTTCTGCACGTGGCCGGGGTCTAAGTACGCGTTAGCTTGGATGTCGGCGGCACTCAGGCCGCTGCCCCAGTAGTTCGGGTTCTGGGCGAATTTCACATACGAGTTCTCGGAAGCATCTGTTACTACGTATGGGCCGGTTCCAGGAATTGGTTTCTGGTTGAAGTTGGTGTTGAAGCTTGCTGGTGTACCGAAGCCTCCGTTGGCAAGAACATATTGTGTATCAAAGATCAAGCCTACGAACGCGACGAGTGTGTGTGGGAACCAGATGAATGGAGACTTCAGGTGGAACACGATCTGGTTTTGGCTGGTCACGTAGATCGGCCAACTGGTGTCTGTCATAATCTTCATCAGATCAGGGGATGGGTTTACCAATCCGCTCTGCGCCATTAGAGCAAGAGTAGCGGGACCGAAGTTTGCGTTGGAGAAATCAAAGACGCCGTAGCCATTGAGAAATGAACTGCTGTTGCTGCTGAGGTAGTAGAGGCCGTACATTTGTCCCCATACCTGGTATGCATTGAACGGGTCTCCGTTCGAGAACGATACACCTTGTCTCAAGTTGAAGGTGTAAGTAGTTCCGTCGGAAGAGGCGTTCCAGTCCGTAGCGAGCATGGGTAGTACCTTGACGTCGCCACTTGAGTAGAGTGCGTTCCCGTCGAGTGTGACGAGTGACTGATAGACGGTGTAAGTCAACCAGTCGGGATAGGGGATGGCATAAATGGAGTTTAGCTGGTTTAAATCGCCACTGGGCCAGAATGGGTCGTCGATCACAAGTGTAGAGGGACCTGATTGCGCTGCACTTGATGAGGTTTCCATCATCGACGTGGTGCTTGGAGCAGACGTCTGGGACATCGAGTAATACCAACCACCCGCGATGAGAACTATGACAATTATCACAAGGGCAATAATCGGTTTCTTCGCACGAGATGTGGTGCTCATAAAAACTCGGGTAAACTACGGACGAAGTTTGAATATAACACTTTGGTACAGAGAGGTTTTCTGTAAGGACTCTTTCACTTGCATTCAAGTATTCTCTAGAATCAAACATATCGGTAAATAGAGTCTACACTGCTACAGACTGGACCAAGTGCAGTGGAAAGTGCAGTGTTCTACGCCGAGGGTATTTCGCGAGAAGCAACGTATACAGGTCGGGGACGCGCAATTCCTGTAAGCTTTTAAGTTAAATTGCTCGTCGCCCGCGATGATGAACGATGGGTATTCTGATGAGTATGCTTTCTGTAAGGAGTTACTTAGTTTGACTCGTCTTCGAATCGGAGTTTGTGGGGTTGGAAGAATAGGTCGCCTTCATGCAGAAAACGTAGCCAAGAGTGTCGAGAGGGCTCAGCTCGTCGCAGTTGCAGACCCAATAAGAGAGCTAGCTCGGACAGTTGCCAAAGAATTCGGCGCTCGTGCTTATTTCAACCCTAGCGACTTGATAAAGAAAGAGCAGTTAGACGCCATAATCATCGCAACCCCGACCCCGACGCATGTACAGCTTACTGAAACAGCTGCTGACGCCCACATCCCGGTCTTACTCGAAAAACCCATCGCGTTAACAATGAAGGAAGCGGACAGAATAGTTTCCGTCGTAAATGGGTCAGGAATAAAAGCCCAACTAGGTTTCAACAGACGGTGGGACCCGGGCTACCTTAAGGCTGAGGCAATGATTGCCAAGGGCGAGATAGGCAAGCCGCTCGTAATCAAAACTTGCGCGAGAGACCCCCAACCGCCTCCCGACGAATACATTCGGAAGAGTGGCGGGATATTTGTTGATGAGTGCATACACGATTTCGACGTGGCCTTGTGGCTGATGAAGAGTACTGTCAAGCAGGTATGGGCAACTGGAACCACGTTGGTCTATCCTCAATTCTCAAAATATGGAGACTACGATAACGCCGTAGCCATACTCCACTTCTCAAACAAAGGCCTCGGCATAATCGAAGGAAGCCGAACCTCTGCTTACGGATATGATTTGCGAACGGAAGTTTTGGGCGACCAAGGACAAGTACGAGTCGATAATTGGAAGGAAGATTCTGCACGTCTCTGGACAAAGAAGGGGGCGCTCGAGGATCAGTACCCATGGTTCATGAAACGATTCGCCGAAGCCTACAGGCGTGAGATCGACGGCTTCTGCGATTACGTCTCTAAAGGCGAGAAATCTCCAGTCTCTGTGGAGGAAGGACGCGAAGTACTACGAGTTGCATTAGCAGCAAGAGAGTCTGCCCGAAGCAAAGTTCCGATCGAGCTGAAGATAGGTCACGCATCCGCATGAAATTTTCAATATTCGTGAGCTCCTCAACCAAGGGTAATTATACTTAAACTGTGACAGTGCCCGTTTATCGTGAGTCGTTTTGAATCAGCAAGTCGAAGTTGCAGTTATTGGAGGAGGCTGCGTAGGAACCAGCACTACGATGCATCTTGCGCGCATGGGATGCAAAGACGTGTTGCTGTTAGAACGGGATCATCTTGCTTGGGGTGCTACTGGAAAGTCCAGTGCAATCGTGAACCTAGGTATCTGGAACGCTAGCGAGCCTCTCACAAAGATGCTGCTCGAAAGCATCGAAATATTCAGAAACTTCGGGGAGAAGATTGGAGGAAATTCCGGATTCCATCCAACTGGCTGGATGGGACTCACGGGCAAGAAGTTTGAGGAAAGAATCAAACAAACCGTCGCGTTGCAAAGAAAATTCGGAGCAGCATCAACCCTAATTTCACCTTCAGAAATAGCTAAACTTCAACCCGGCGTAAAGACCAGTGACTTAACCGTAGCGGTACTTGAATCCTTCGCGGGATATGCGGATCCAGTGGAAACAACCAACTCTTTCGGAGCACTTGCTGAGAAATTGGGAGCAAGAATAGAAAATAATGCTCCAGTCAAAAGAATCAAGGTGGATGGTGACACGAAGGTCATTGAGACTGAAGGGGGCGTCTTCAAAGCTAAGAAAGTCATCGTCGCTGCAAACGTTTGGGCTTCGAAACTTATTGGGGACCTTGGGGTTCAATTGCCCATAAAGGCAACACGAAAGCAAGTTTGTCTCTTCAAACTCGCAGACGAATCCAAAAGCCCACGTATCATAATGGATGATTTCCAGAACGATCTGTACATCAAACCGGAAGGTGACCATACCCTGGTGGGAGAGATTGAAACTCCAGGCTTTGCATGCGATCCTGACAATTTCAATGAGAACCTAGATGCGGAGACTACCCCTAAGCTTGCCCAGAAACTAGTTGAAAGGCTGCCCGCCATGAACGCTGCTGTGAGCAAAGGTGGTTACGCGGGCCCATATGATGTATCACCGGATGGGCATCCAATCCTTGATCAATTGCCCGGTTTCGACGGAGTGTACTGTGCTGTAGGTTTCAGTGGACATGGCTTTCGGTTCTCACCTGCAACCGGACGCTTGATGGCCGAGTTCGTTCTGGACGGGAAGACGAAGGGCGTGGATGTCAAAGAGTTTCGTCTCAACCGCTTCACAGAAGGAAAACCCGTTCAACTCTTCGCATAAGCAAACAATACGGTCGGAAGTCATGTTTCCGTGCATCAACCAAGCCACAGTAATGCCGACAGACACAATCCGATTTCTTGAACTCGCAAGAAAACATTCATTCACAGCAGTCGAATTAGACATAGTTAAAGTTGAAGAATGCATTAGAAGAGTCGGTCTCGACTCGCTTCTGGAGAAGATTCACGAGTCTAATCTCCGAATCGTTAGTCTGAATGCTATCGAGAACTATCCAATAATGACTCAGGAAGAAATGAAGGGGTCACTACAAAGATGCGAAGAAATCGTCAACTTAGCTCGCTCGCTCAACTGTGACATAGTCGTAGTGAATCCGAATGAGGTGAAGTCTCCGGAACAGAGTAA
>DATIYC010000106.1:0-4958 GCA_035517955.1 Candidatus Acidiferrales bacterium
GTTCTTTGAGTTGAGGGCTGGATAGCTCACTAGCCATTGCTGGATGAGTGGGTTCTTTGCGAGTTCTGCAAATTTTCTTGGGGGAACCCAATTGGGTTTAGATTCTGGCATACGATTAACTACTTTCGGCGCTTTAACGTCGGTTTGACTGAGATTTGTCGTGTCCAACTCATTTCTCTTGCCCCTTTTTCCCCGATATTCACGCCTAATTCGGAGTAAAATTGGGAGAAGCTAGATAACTGACGCAATCACGATACGACATAGATATCGAACGCTCAAGCAATGATGTGACTACATTGGAGGTGGCGTAGTTTGGACATACTAATGCAGGCTGCAGCTCTATTTTCCATGATCAACGTTATCCTCCTAATCGCTCTTATCGGAATCTACGCTAACAGCTTCAGGAAGATTCGGGCTCAGTTTACTGTTGGTTTATTGTTTTTCGCAGCTATGTTTCTAGTCCAGAACCTGATTACCCTGTACTCGTACCTTAGTATGTTCATGTATTTCGCTTCTGGCGTAATAGGATTCGTGCTCGCGATCACAGTCGTCCAAACTGCGGGCTTAGCCGCACTACTTTGGACTGGCGTACGTTAATTCGTGCCTATGATTCTTTTAGCCGATAGTTCAAAATGCTTGCACAGATAGGCGTTCGATAGTGAATCTGGATGACGGGTCTTCCGAAGAGTAAGAAGTTGAGAGAATACAGGTCCGGCACTTTCGAGAAGCGTGTAGCCTACGGCCAGCGGGATAGGAAGCTATGGCTCGTCGCGAGAGGTATAATGAATGGATTTAGGGTTGACTGCAAATCGGAGAAGGCAGCCAAAGACTTGGCTTTCGGTCTCAGAGTCCGCGCGCCTCGAATTGCTGAACGAGATGATGCTAGATTCGGAATAAGGGTTAGAGTAGCTGGTAGGAGGGTGTTGGTTGTTGGTTTTCCGAAGCGTGAATACGCCTAGGCCGAGCTTAGAAGCTGTGAATGCGATCAATGGAATCGTTCGGCCGATTTTTGAATACGAACTTGACCACAAGATATAACCCATCATATTCCAAATAGTAGTGCAGGGTAGCGATTTGCCGAATACTCTGTGGTTAAGCGATTACGATCCCCAAGAAGGAGTTTGCCCATTCAACGCGAAGGTTTGCCTTGAATGCGAATTCGCAGAGCGCCTACTTCTGACAGGAGTCCCTGTTGACTGTAAACGAGGTCACATCGAGAAGGTCAAGTCATTGTGGGATTATATGTTCAAAGGATACAAGCGGTAGACCTAAGACGCTTGTCTTAGACCCAGCTTATTTTTCGGCACAATCCGCGAACGATATCTTCCGGACTATATTCAGAGCGGCAGTCGCAAATGGTCATTTAGCTTAAGACTTGAATATTCTCGCTTAGCTTAGGAATGGCGTGGTTGTGAGTTGAAGGCAATTCGTGTTCACGAGTTCGGGCCACCGAACGTTATGCGTTTAGAGGAAATCCCCGATCCAACTCCAGCGTCGATGCAGGTTGTGGTGGAGGTGAGGGCTGCTGGGGTCAACCCTGTTGACAACTACGTACGAGCCGGAGCATACGCCAGAAAACCCACTCTACCGTACACGCCGGGAACGGACGGTGCCGGCGTTGTTATCTCGGTCGGCGATGGAGTGAAAGTCGGCGTTGGTTCCCGTGTATACCTCTCGGGATCGATATCTGGAACGTACGCTAAGAAGGCGCTTTGCGAAGTGGGGCAAGTTCACTCGTTGTCTGATCGTTTATCTTTCTCACAGGGCGCTGCCATCCACGTCCCATACGCCACCGCCTACCGCGCACTATTCCAACGCGCAAATGCCAGAGCCGGTGAAACGGTCATGGTTCATGGCGCAAGCGGGGGCGTTGGAGTCGCATCTGTGCAGATAGCTCACTCGGTTGGGATGAAAGTGATTGGTACCGGCGGTACCGATAAGGGAAGGGAGTTGATCCTGAAAGAGGGTGCTGAACATGTCTTGGATCACAATTCCCCAAATTACATGGATCAAGTCTTGGAGTTGACTGAAGGTCGAGGGGTTGACGTTATTCTTGAAATGTTGGCGAACGTCAATCTGGGAAAGGACCTGAAAGTTCTCGCTCAAGGAGGCCGCGTAGTAGTCATCGGGAGCAGAGGCTCTACTCAAATCGACCCACGGGACACCATGACGAGGGACGCAGCAATCCTCGGCATGCTGCTCTTCAATACACCAGAACCAGAAAGCAAAGTGATCCATGACGCCCTCGCCAAAGGATTTGAGAACGGAAACCTACGCCCAATCGTTGGCAAAGAGATACCTCTCGCAGAAGCTCCGCGAGCACACGAGGAAGTCATGAAACGTGGTGCGTACGGAAAGATCGTGCTGAATCCTTGATCTAATAAGAGACAATGCCCAACAGGAGAAAGCTAAGTGTCCCGCAAGGTCCATGAATAATTGGTTTGAGAAAGCTAGGTTCTGTTTCGCGTCGCGCCTTTTCCACAGCTTCGGTGAACAAGGTCCATAATATGTTTTGATACATGGAAATTTGCTATTCAAACCCCACAAAGTACCTGACCAGTTATTCTTAGTCGAAAATCCATCTTCCGCTTGAACATTTCAGATTCATCAATCCAACATATACAAACATGTACCATTAGTCAGTAACTTGAGATAGTGACTTGAAACGATGCGCTTACCAAAACGATTAATCGCAGGCGCCAACAACACGCGCAGGGCGTCTAGCAGCCTTGACTCGTTTCGCGTTCATTACTCTCCGGGTCGGCGAGCACGTGTCTGACGAGGAGTTAGGAACTGAGTTAAGGAAGAACCTGAAATCGAGAACATTTTCAGTAGAACACATAGCCATACTCGACAACCAACAAGCAGAGGATATCCACACATACTTTAGTCGCGTAGCGAAAACACTTGAACAAGATGCCAGTCAATATCAACAGGCGCATGAAATCGCACGAGCTTCAACCAAAGCAAACCGCCAAACTAGAAGCCAATAGTTACGGTAGTTAAGATTCTGTTTGATTTATAGCGGGTTACTTAATCATTCGATGGGTGCATCTTAGTTAGCCGTATCCTCATTCAAGGAATCAGCAATGTTTTAGACCTAAGGCCTTTCTTCAGCTTCGTTATTTTCGATGAGCTTACCGGTTCTACTCTACTGGTTCTTCGATGTTTTGGGCATGTTGAACGATTCTTGTGAATCTACTCGTGGCCTATAGTCCAGTGTGGCTTGTAGGGTTCCTCAAGGCGTTTCATGTCGTCGCTGCTCAGGTGCAGGTCTAGGGCTGCAACCGCCTCTTCTACATGCTCAATCTTTGTTGCGCCAATAATTGGGGCTGCAACATCTTTGTGGTAAATCCAGGCCAAAGCAACTTGCGCCATCGATACTCCCTTCTCCTTAGCTACCTCTGCGAGTCGTTCGACTACGTCAAAATCTTCGGATTTGAAATACCTCGGAGCAAAGAATTGGTCAGTCTTGAATCTAGGGGAGTCAGGTGCCTGGTCGCGCTTGTATCTTCCCGCGAGGAAGCCGCGTGCGAGTGGGCTCCAGGGTATTAGCCCTACCCCCTCGTCGTGGCACAATGGGATCATTTCGCGCTCCTCTTCCCGGTAGCAGAGGTTGTAGTGATTTTGCATTGTTACGAATCGTGCCAAGCCTAGTCGGTCGCTTGTCGAGAGCGCTTTTGCGAACTGCCAGGCCCACATGCTCGATGTTCCAATATAATGCACTTTCCCTTGGTGAACTAGGTCGTCGAATGCCCGGAGTGTTTCTTCGATGGGAGTTTCGTAATCCCACCGGTGGGTCTGGTAAAGGTCTACATGGTCTGTTTGGAGTCTTTTGAGGGAGGCTTCGATCTGGTCGAGTACGTGAAGGCGTGAGAGGCCTCCTTGGTTCGGTTTTTCTCCTATCTGATTATGAACCTTTGTAGCGATTACGACATCATCCCGGTAATCCTTCAATAATTCGCCGGTTATTTCCTCCGAACGGCCAGCCGAATATACGTTGGCTGTGTCGAAGAAATTTATTCCTAAGTCTAATGCTCTCTTCATGATTGGGCGGGCTTTGCCGATTTCAATCATCCACGCATTCGTGTTGCCGAAGGACATGCAACCAAGGCAAACGCGTGAAACTTTGACCCCTGTTCTTCCCAGCCGGACGTATTGCAACTCTGACGACCGGGCTCGCTACTTCCTAAGGTTAATCATAAAGAGAACGGCTGTTTTCTGGTATCGTGCTAAATGCCTACGACAGAGATTCTTAGTTGCATTACGGGATTACGGGTTTGAATTTTGAGAGCGTCGGTTTTGGTATTGTTTTGAATTTTCTTTTGCTTAGATGTCCTCCGTTGTAGTGTGGAAGCACGACTGATTTGATCAGCCCTCATTGAAGCGCGTAAACTAAGTAAAGAAAATATTTTTTCCAGTGGGATGAGGAGTCGTTGGTAAGTCAAAGAAGTTAGTGACACAAGTTTATTATCCTCTCAACCGAAGCCTCGCAAGTTTGTGTTGATATCTCATTGCATCACGCGCACTGTTCGAATTGCGGGACTCAGTTTCTGGCCAGTTCACGCGACGAAACTGTCTGCCTCAATTGTGCGTCGATGCTAGGGTTTGAGACCTGGCGACGCTAAGGGAAACCGTATCCGGTTCCTGTTCTTGGATATGAGCAAGTATTGTAGAAGCGTACGCGGAATCCTAAGCCGCGACGCGACGAGTGATGGGCTTAGTAGAGCGGTAAATGTTAGGATGGTGAGAATGAGGTTTGCCGTAGCGATCGAAAGGGCTTCCGAACCGAACGCGTAAGAAGCCGTCAACATTAGAAAGCTAATACTGAGCCAGAGGAACGCAGCACTTGGAGGAAGGATGAAGCGGTTTGGGTTTCGTCGAAGCAGTCGATCTAGGATTAACACAATCGGCGCGAGGTAAAATAGGCTGATAAGAAATGCCGCCATTGTTCCAGC
>DATIYC010000107.1:0-3877 GCA_035517955.1 Candidatus Acidiferrales bacterium
GAAGAAGAAGCTTGAGAATAACAACTCCAACGGATACTTGTCCCACGTAGCCATAAACCCCCTCCAATATCTTCTCCCATTATCATAGAGACCAGTGATGTTCTTCAACGCCCTCTTCTCGAATTCCGTCTTAGCATTGTACATGTGAAGAAAATTCGGACAGAGCTTATTGCAAGCTCGACGTCAGACTTCATGCCTGCACTCATCAAAGGTTACTGCGGCCAGAAACTTCTTCATCGGATCCTCCATGTCATGCATCGCTGCCTGCAACATAGCCGTCCCAAAAACACCAATCCCAGATTTCTCGAACAAGGCCAACTTGGCCATCCAATAAGCCTGGGCAACGCGTTCCTTCAAGTCCAATCCAGACGGGTCGAGTGAACGCCAAGGTAGGGTGTCACGGGGTTCCAATCTTGAACGAATGATTGTTCGAATGTAGGTAGGAGCTGTTGTGTCTTAACCGTCCAATTCCCGGGGAAAATATTAGCATCGGAAGAGTTTGATATTAACTCCAAATTTACCGGGAAAGAAATTGCGCCTTAAGTATTCCCTTGGAACATTGGAATGCTTCTGATTAGTGGAGAGTGTTGCCGCCGTCGAGGACGATGGTTTGTCCGTTAATGAATGATGAGTCTTCTGAGCAAAGGAAGATGAGTGTTCTTGCTATCTCCGCGGGTTGACCGAATCTTCTAGTGAGGTTATCTTCGCTCTCTTCTTTCCGCTCTTTCTCAGTCAACTCGGTTATCCAACCCGTTTCAATGTTCCCCAACGCGATTGTATTCACTCGGACATGTGGCGCAAGTTCGTAAGCCAAGGCTTTGGTCAATCCTATAATGCCGGCTTTCGCTACCGTGAAGGCGAAGCCCTTGTTATGACCACTTAATGCCGGCGTAGAGCTAACGTTCACGATTACGCCCTTTCCTTGCTTCTGAAAGATTGGTGCCACCGCTCGAGCGCAAAGGAAGGATCCGTAGAGGTCTACATTGATTGGTTTGAAGAAGTCGTCTGGAGTTAAGTCGAGGAAGTGTTTGTTCCATTCGCTTTTGGCGGGATAGCCTGCTAGGTTGAGGAGGAAGTCGATTCGGCCAAACTCACGGACGGCAGCCTCAACCATATTCTGGACCTCGTTCGGTGCAGTCTTGATGTCGTTGAAGTTGACTTTCGCCACCTGCGTCTTTCGTCCCAGCCGCGCGATTTTGTCCGCGAGTTCATCTGCTCTGATCTTGTTGGAATGGTATTGTAGTATCACGTCGGCACCCTCTTCTGCGAATTCCAGCGCAGTTGCCTGTCCAATGCCTCCGCTCGAACCGGTAAGTATGGCAACCTTTCCGTTGAACCGAGTCATGCTTAACCTGCCGTCTTTTGGTAGATTTGGAGCTAAATGTTCTGAGCTCGTCCGTTTCTAGTGGACAGTAGACTTATGTTTGTCCGAAGCTAAAATACTGTTCAGAGAGGCCTAAACTTCGCCAAGCTTCGATGAAATGAACGCAATATCGAAGCGCATGCCAGTGCTCATCTACGAGAGAATCCAGACCGCCAAATTCCTGATGATCAAGCGCACCAAGGCGAAGCTTGTATTCATGGGCAAGTTGCCTGTTCTGGGCATTCTGCTAATCGGCCTTACCGGATACATGTACCTCGCTGGCACAAAATATCAGCCACCCATACTCAACGGCCTCCTAGCCATCATGGCCACAGCAAAGCTGGATGACAGGACTTACAGGATAACGGATTGGTCCCAAAAGAAAGGTCGGCTCTTAGTGTACGTTGAAAGACAGAACCCGAAGATGAAAGCGGAGACGGAAAACCGACTTTGACATTCGAAGTTCGCCATTCGAGCGTTCTTGACTCGAACATGTGGAAATCCGATGCAGATTTAGTCAAGCAAATGTTTTAATTTCATTTCCTCGTAAGTTTGAGAGGGCTCCTGATAGAAGAAAAGACGGCAGCTAGCAGCGAAGAGTTTGACGACGAATATCTGCCAGCCTGCTGTCGCAACGGCACTAAGCACAACCATCCAGTCTAAGCGTATCTTTCAATCCACGCTTGCTGGATAGACCTCAGCATCGACCAGCCCTAGGATTCTCTTCATTCAACCTGCCGGAACCAAGACGAAAGCAACATAGCCATTAGCAAGCTTTGATGAGCGCAGGTTGAGCTTCATTCCAACGTTGATTTGATCAATAGGCAATGACTTATCCAGCCAAGCGGAAATCTTTGGACTCTCTTGAAATTGCGCAAGCCTGCAGGAGAGCGTTGCTTATCATAGTGCGTCTCAGATCAGACTAGAAGCACAGACACATCTTTTCTAGCTAAGTTTGCGTCAGAAAGTGCAGCTTGGAATGCGTCCGCGGCTAGTTCGCGGTTTGATGAGTCTGATAGCTTGCCGAACCTCGATTGTCTAAGGCCTACCATTCCGATACGCATAGTTTGCGCCTTCAAATACCTCGGATTGGCGGAATCGGTTAACTTATTTGCTTATGCTGACGGCTAGAAAGGGCTAACGACCTACTCGAATCAAGCCTCGGAAATTGGCAGCATTGATCGTCAGTGATGAACCAGCAAAGCAGCGAATCCTCGCAGCCCTAGCGGATGAGTATTCGCGAAAGATACTGACTGCCACAATCCAGGACCCCATGAGCGCGCTTGAGTTGAGCAAGAAATACGAAATACCCATAACCACCGTCTATCGCCGCATAGAAGAATTAGTCGAAGCCGGACTGTTAGCTGCCGTTAAGTCAGGTAGAACTACCGATGGGAAATGGTATGATCTGTACAGAAGTTTGCTGCGACGCATCGACGTCGGCTTCGAGAAGGGCGATGTCAGAATAGAGGTAATAGTAAATGAGCACGTTGCAGATCGATTCACGAGAATGTGGACATCCATTCCGACAGTTTGAAGGAGAGATTACCCTTGGTTGATTATACCGGACTGTTTTGGGTAACCACTGTCACCAAATTGATAGCCCTGATCTTAGGCTCGTTCATTGTCTACTTGGCGTACAAGGGCTATAGGAGAAATGCAGCCAAACCGTTGCTTTACACCTCGCTTGGTTTCGGGCTGATAACTGCGGGGACAATTCTGGAAGGAATTCTTTACGTGATCCTTGGAGAGGATTTGCTGCCAGCAATCACTGCTGGCACTGCAGTAACGGTCTTGGGCTTTATTGCGATTATTTTTTCGATCTATTCCGTGAAGGCAGCTCCTAGCACAAGAGTTATTGGAAGAGAGACTTCGGCTGGCGTTCCCAGTATGAGGGACGGCGTTCAGCATGAGTAAGGGTACGCAGTCCGATCTACTGGAACATTACAATTTCCTAAAATCAAAGCGATGGGTCGACCTGACCCATTCGTTTGCTCCAGGAATACCTCACTGGTATGGATTTCCAGATGAAGAACGGGAGACGTTGTACTACTATGACGAGGGAGTTGGAACTAGAGGATCGTCAATCTTCATTCAAAGATACTCTCACGTTGGACAATGGGGCACCCACATGGATCCGCCCGCTCACTTCGTGAAGGGCACCAGATTCTTAGATGAAATCGAACTGAAAGAGATGATTCTCCCACTCGTCATTATAGATGTACATGACAAAGCGGCTAAGAACACAGACTACGCTGTTGCCGAAGAGGATGTTCTAGCCTGGGAAAAGAAACACGGTCGAATTCCTGAAGGGTGCTTTGTGGCATTGCGAACGGATTGGTCAAAACGCTGGCCCGACGCGAAAGCCATGGAGAACAAGGACTCAGCTGGAAGGGAACACTTCCCCGGTTGGACGATTCCGGTTTTGAAGACGCTTTTCGAACAGCGGAAGATTATGGCGTGCGGTCACGAAACAACCGACAACGCGCCGAACGACCTCGAAGCTGAACGATA
>DATIYC010000108.1:0-10607 GCA_035517955.1 Candidatus Acidiferrales bacterium
ATCTCACGTAATCCGCTAGTTGCAAGCAACAGGAACAGAAGTTTGTGTACTGGCTTTGTAAGCGCATTATAGAAGAGTCTCAGGTTTTCGGTGCTTGGAGCTTCTTTAGGAACGAAGGGTGCACGTGGATAACGAAAACTGTCAGTTATTGGTGAACCGAGAAAGCTTCTGTAGAAGCAACGAAATCCACGAATGATGTTAGCTCTACTATTGGGTGGAGAATCGGAGTAGTTTTCAAGCATATAGTTGCGAAGATCATCCCGCGTCGCTTGGCTTAGATCGTTAGGGAACCATTTTGAGAAGCATCTCAAGATTCCTTTGTAACGCTCAATGGTCTCCTTTGCAAGTTGTAGGTCCACTCTACAGAATTTGCTGAATTCGTCAAGAAGCTCAAGTGGATTCGCAGACTTGCCATAACTCATAGTGTTTGTGGGAGGATTATTACGGCTGTTTAGATGAATGTCGCCTAAAACAGAAGGTGGGTTACGGCCAAGACGCCGACCTACTAGTACGTTTTTCGTGTATGTGGAGAATGATTCAGATACGGCATGTTTTCTTAATGATAATCGGATTAGGTGTGAGTACGCTCGTGAGAACATTTTTGGATGTCCGTAGGTTTGAGTAGCGCAATCAATTGCACAATTGTGACTGGGCTCAAAGGCTCCAACGAAGAATTGTAGGCAGGCTAGGTGGCTCGCATCGCCAATACGTATGTTATGTAAACCGTTTTATCATTTGCCAGTAGTTGGCATTGTGGGGATGTGGTACGCGAGTAATAGTTACGTCTGACCATCACTTGGGTTACGCGAATTCTGATAAGGCTGCGTTCAACGCGTTCCTAGACGAGTTGGCTCAAGAGAATGATGTTACGCACCTTGTTTTGCTCGGCGATTTTGTAGATATGTGGCGGAGAGACGCGTCAGGAGTCTTCTTAGAAGGATACGACACAATCGCGAAACTTCTAGCCTTAAAATCTAGGGGAGTAGAGGTAGTTTACGTTGCCGGGAACCACGACTACCATGTCCTAGACCTTACCAATCCTGGATACCCGATAAAGTTCAGCAAAGAATTAGTCTTGAACGATGGATCGGTCAATTACCGACTAGTTCACGGCTACGAGTTCGACCCGGAACAGAAGATACCATTCATGGCGTTTCTCTGTCGAGTCATGTCCGACACAGGCGGCGCACTAGAAAACCACCTATGGACTGATTTCAACAGCCTGAACAGTATTTTCTCAAAGATAGAACCCGGCTTCATCAAGGCCGACATAGGAGCAGTAGCCGAAAGACTCCACCGACCCCCCGAAGACAGGCTGAAGGAATCCCTAGGCCACATCAACTCTACAGCATGTAAACAAGTCAAACCAGGTGAGATCCTAATCTTCGGTCACACACACGTCCCCTTCATAAACAAGGAAGAAAACGTTGTAAACACTGGTTCGTGGGTCAAGGATTCGAACCCATACGACACATACGTTGAACTCAAGGACGGTAAACCTCACCTCTACGTCTACGGCCCACCGAAACGAGAGATCACCGAAAGAACCGACTGGTAGACCACGCTCTGAAGCTTCAAGTGAAAGTGGAGAGCTTACTCATGGAATACTGGAAGTGAACGTTGAGCGGAATCGCTAGAAGAAATCTGACTCAGCCTTAGCCAAGTCGGTTTCATCGACAACTTGTTCGTATGCTTCAAGTGGTTGCTGATTAAGTGTGAGGAAGGTTGGCCCCCACTTGAAAATCGAGAGCAATCGCGCTGATTCCGCTCTGAACCCGACAATGTGAAGACTTGCTGCCAGTGCCTCGAGAGATGATAACTTATGCGGCTTGGCGTAGTTGACGGGGTTGGATGCCAGCAAGATTGGAAGCCTCCTACCCACTCCCGGTAATCGAGATGCGAAGGCGCTTTGTACTCTCTCCCAAGAACAGTCGATCGCAACCAATCCGTTCCCCAAGACTTCCTTCCTATCCTTACTCATCAAGTGCTGATCAGCGAAAGGGTTGAGAACTATCGCCTTGCGAGGTACCTGCCTGAGTTTGTAAAGTGGTTGAGCTAGTTTGAACTTTGCCAGTTTGGCAGCAGTGCATTTCTTCGGATCATCTTGACGAAGAAGTAGAACGAAGAGTCTAGGGGATTGGTTGGTGGACAAGTTAACTCGACACTGTTATCGCAAGCGTTTCTGTTGAATTTCTTTGTGGCACATAGGGTCATTCATGACCTTGGGTATGTGCTCCAGGAGGTCTGTGGGAACTAAATGGTGCCCATAATGTTCTTCAGCGAAGTCGCCCGCCGCGCCGCAAACGAAAGCACCCGCCACCGCTGCGCGAAACGACTCAATGCCTTGCGCCATTAAACCTGCAACAATCCCCGAGAGCACATCCCCAGTCCCGCCCACCGTCATTCCGGGGTTGCCTGTGTTGTTCAGTTTGAGGCGTTCCCCGTCAGAAATCACGTCCGTGTGTCCCTTAAGAAGTACCGTGGCGCCAACACTTTCTGCGAACGCTTTCACCTCACTCGAACGGACATCAGTATCCTTCGAAGGAGTTTTGTGAGAAACTACTTGGAATTCGCCGGGGTGGGGCGTAAGAACATCTGTCCTGTCGAAGATGCGTTTCTTGATGACCCCTAGAGCCTTCAATCCGTCGGCATCTAACAATAGGGGTTTTCTGTAATGCCGGATGATTGGAATGATCCTGCGGATTGCCGTGATAGTTTTGCTGGACAATCCAAGGCCGGGCCCTAAAACCACCGCGCTGGCATTCACGATTTGATCCCGAAGAAGGCGAATATGTGTTGGAGCAAAACTGTCACCTGGGAGTTTAATTGTAATCAAGTTCGGTGACATCGCGGAGATTGATTGTGCCGTTCTTTCAGGAGCGGCTACGAAGACAAGGTCTGTTCCTGTGCGGTATGCGGCAAGCGCGGCTAGGCTAGGAGCCCCGCTGAACAACTCACTCCCGCCTATGATCAAAAGTCGTCCAAATTGTCCCTTGTGAGACTCTGGAGGTCTTCGAAGTCTCACCGCTTCAACGTCGCCTGGGCCGGCGAAGATTGATGCTTCAGGCGGGATGCCAATGCTTGCAACCTTGATTTCGCCGCAAAATTCCTTTGCTTTTTGTAATCCGGTTTTCATTGCGTGAAGCGTGATTGTGAGATTTGCGCGAACAGCCTCGCCCAGCACTTCTCCCGTATCCGAGTCTATCCCGGTTGGAACGTCTACAGCTACCTTGAATCCACGACTTCCATTGATGGCCTCAACTGCTTTCAGCGTGGGTTGGCGGAGTTTCCCCTTAACACCAGTTCCCAAAACAGCGTCCACGACGACATCTGAATCGGACTCAGAGAGTAGTGATGAATCTCTGCACTCTTCCAGTTTAATGGTACTGGACATCGACTTCAACGCTAGCCAGTTCTGAATGACTATTGGGTCAACTATGCTTGAGTGGTTTCCGACGAGCTTCGTTTTCACTGTGAAGGCTCTTTCGGCAAGGTGCCTAGCAACAACCATACCATCGCCTCCGTTCTTCCCTACCCCACAATAAACGGTGACCGAACTCCCGCCCCCAAAGCGCGCAGAAATCTCGTCTGCTATTGAGCGACCCGCATTCTCCATCAATTGGAGAGTTGAGACACCGAGATATTCCGAATTTTTGTCTAAAATCGAGGATTCGAGTGAACTCAAGACTAGGTTGCTGGGAATCAAAGGGCCGTCTATGATTTCAGGGCCGGGCGGGCTCGTAAAGGTTGCGGGGTTTCACTTTCGCGGAGGTGCTTGTAAGGAAAACGTAGTTGAATTAGAGCAGATTCGACTAGAGGCTTGCAATGACGTACGGATTGTAACGCAAAGACGTATATCGAAACCGGAAGTAAATCTTCGTGGGGTGTCCGGGTCGGGTAAGATCGCGCTGGTTACACTCGTTCGATCATCAAGCGAGGATTTCTCAGATTCAGCGGAGCTTATCGCGCAGATTCGGGACAAGCTTCGACTCAGCAGAATCACGAAACAATGGTCGATTGAGAAGATCACGATTTTGGACGAGCCTCCCGCGAAAACTGGGATTCAAAGAGCGTCCAAGGAAGACGACTTGACTGTGCCGTGAGTATAGCTGAATGGGTTTTAGGCAAACCCTTTTTAGCCGTACCCCGGACAAGGTTTCTTGCGTTGGGTTTTGTAATGCCACTCGCCTTTGTCCTGATCAACGCCGAAATAGGATCCGAGGATAACGTACTCGGAGAACTACGAAAACTAGGAAACGTGAAGGAGTCCTATGTCGTCTACGGCGTTTATGACATTGTAGCAAAGGTTGAAGCTGAGTCAATGGACAAGTTGAAGGAGATTGTAACCTGGAAGATACGACGACTCGACAAAGTCCGTTCGACCTTGACAATGATAGTCGTTGAAGGAACCTAAACTTCCACACACGCCTCTAACTTCCTGGTATGTTAGAGGAATTACTGGGTCCTAACTTGTGAGACTGCACATAGGAATCGATGACACGGATTCAGCTAAAGGCGGCTGTACGACATATATTGCCGCCAAGCTAGTTGAAGAATTATCTGAACTTAACGTTGAGTTCACGGACTATCCAAACATTGTAAGGCTGAATCCGAACATACCCTACAAGACTCGTGGAAACGCAGCAGTCGCCTTACGCCTTAACATTAGCGAGACCTCCTACAACGCAGTTCAGGAAACGGTTCTTACAACGGTCGAAAACAATAGTAGATTGGGAGATAAAGGGACAGATCCAGCTGTAGTTCTCCTGAAGCGTGAACCTGGTCCGAAGATCAGGCGACTGTCTCGCAGGGCTCTCTCCGACATCGTACCGCTCAAAGAAGCAGTGAGCTCTCTGAAGGGTTCTGATGCCACAGTCGTTACCTATGGGTCCGGACTAGGGCTGGTAGGCGCGTTGGGAGCAATCGGCCAAACCTTAGAGAGAGACCACACTTTCGAATTGATAGCATACAGAAGAAAATGGAATTGTGGAGCGCCCAGACGAGTCAACCCCTACTCAATAAAACGCATGGATGAATTAACCACGCCTGGCACTTTCAACAATTACGACCCAGCAAATCGACGAATTCTGATCACACCTCATGGCCCAGATCCAGTGCTTCTCGGTATACGAGGGGAAAGCGCGGCCGACGTGTTGAGGGCGTTTCATTTACTGCGGCTAGGCGAACCCGTAGAAAGATGGGTAATATTCCGAACAAACCATGCAACAGACGCCCATTTAGAACACACATTCCCTCACGCCGTTAGACTGAACCGACCCATCAAGTTAACAGGAACAGTACTCGACAATCCTCAGCGGATTGCAGGAGGCCACGTATTCTTCACGATCGGTTCTCGGCATACAGCGATACGATGTGCTGCCTTCGAGCCAACAGGACGGTTCAAAGAAGTCGCCGTAAGACTCCTGCCGGGCGACAAGGTAACGGCGTTCGGCGCAGTCAAAAGCCATGGTCACGACGTGTCTGTGACAGTTAACCTTGAGAAACTTGTAATTCGAAAGCTAGCTGACGATAGTAGAATAGAGAACCCTATGTGTCCAAATTGTGGTAAACACATGAAGTCGGCGGGAAGCCATCAAGGCTTCAGGTGCATGAGATGCAGAATAACAGCTCCGAAGAGCACGAAACAGATCATCAAGAAGGAGCGTCCGCTTCGGACTGGAACGTACCTGCCTGATAGGAAGGCGCATAGGCACCTTACGAGGCCACTTTCACGCTACGGGTTTGAAAATAGGAGGTGGAGCGGGGACCCGCCATCTGGGATGTGGCATAGCCCCTGAGTTGTAAGCCGCTGAAAGGCTTAGCCTACTGCACTTTGACTACTGGTGGTTGGTAGTAGTATACCTGTGGCGGTGTAGCGACGCTGTAGGCAACCGGAGGGGGTTGGTAGTAGTAGGTTACTGGCGGAGATGGAACTGCGACGGCTTGAGGTGGTGGTTGATAGTAGACTTCTGGCGGTTGTGGGATAGCACAGGCTGCTGGTACGTAGCAAGTAGCTGGTACAGGCGGTCTCGGAACGGTAATATATGACATAGCTTATCGCGACACCCTCTCAAAACGACCTGAATAAGTCTTCTCCACCTGGCGACGCTCATGCAAATGATTGACGCAATATTCACGAGGAACAACCGTCAATTATGCAGATGAGTGTTGAGATATCGCTGAGCCCGAAAAACACAGTATGGATAACTCTTTTGGCCCCCCTTAATAGCGCAGATTCACAGACTCCGAGTAGAAAGCTTTACACAAATCTACTTTCTTCGAACGCTCAAAGACGCGTTTTTCAAAACGGGCAAGTTTACTCATATAAACTGCTAGAATTTTCCACCCTGTAGGAATAGCTATGGAAAACATCTATTCCACGCATCTGGCTCATGTGGAACATAGTTCTTGTCCCGTTGTTGGTTCCGGCGACCAACCTGCGCCACCTGGAGAGGTCGGAATATGCGTGACCCTAATTGAGGGAAGGACTGCAGTTCCTCATAGTGTAATTTGCGGGTGGTCAATTCCGATGTTCAAATATCTCATTAGGATCGTTTCGTCTAGGACCAATTTCTTCAGTTGTGCCTGATTACATGAGCGCCCGGTTGTTGTTCTCTCAGAAAATCCTCAAGAACCAAACCGAACAGCAACCGCAACCCACAAAAACCACTGCACAGTCTGTTAATTTCTTGCTAGCGGGGTGGGGTAGCCAGGTTTAACCCGCAGAGCTTTCGTGCGGAGGGCTCATATCCTGGCGAGAAACCCTGAGATTGAGCGTGTAGCTCCTCAAGCGGTGGTTCGAAAGGTCTAGCAACGACCCGAACATCCACCCCCCGCTACCAAAATTATTGAACGACTCAATGCCATGAACCTAAGGCACGCCGAAACTGCTCTTTCGCGAAATGTGATGATTTCATATTCTTTGTAGAACAACGTAGTTTCGCTTGTACTTCTTTCGCGGCAGCACGAAATTATCGATCAATCTGAATCCGGAATTTCTTGAAAGCTTTCGTATTTCGGTCAAGGAGAAGAATCGAACACACGAAGTATCGCAATACACTTGGACGTTCTTCGAATGTTTGGATGCATCGTACCTTGTCTCCTCGTTTGGCGGCTTATGGCCGGAATTTGTGGGGTAGATTATGTAGACGTCTCTGGAGAATAGCACATTTGATTTCAACTGTCCCACTGAGGACCTCGCAATCACCTTGTCTTTGAGATCCCATGATTCTATCATCGCCCGTCCCAAGTCACTTCGCACAATTTCTGAGGCTCGTTCGTAATCGAAGATGAGGATGCCTTCCGGCCGAAGCAAGGCACGGGTATTTGCGAGGAAGCGTTTCACTTCACCATCCCTTACTGGGATGGACCAGTTTAGGCAGATGGCAGCATCGAACGGTTTTGAGGGTCGGTAGCTATAGTAGCTTGCAACAAGAAAGCTTGCTGCAACACCCTCCATCCTCGCTTTTCTTCTAGCGTATGAGACGTTCGTCTTTGAGATGTCCACGCCAATTGCTTTGAAGCCGCGTTTAGTGAGGGCTCGCACATGTAAACCGGTTCCACATCCCAAGTCTACAACAGAGGTGCATTTGCGACCTTGCAGAATGAATGCTATGAGGTCAACTTCTGCCTCCCAGTCTCTACCCTCAAGAATTTCGTAGTAATCTACTAGTTGGCTGTAGAGTGGGCGGTTCATTGAAACGAACTCGCGGCAGAGGCATAATATAGATATCCGTTCCGGTATCGCTCGATGAGACAAAAATGAGCCCCAAGCATAGGAAAGTTTGTTTCAGTACTGCACATTACATCGTCTATCAACCCTACCCAGGTCTGAAGCTGGCTTACCATGCAAAACGCTTCTATGTTTCAACGCGTACCCGGTATCAGAAGATAGACATAATCGACAACGAAGCCTACGGTAGAATGCTCTTCCTCGACAACAACGTACAGCACACTGAATACGATTCTCACATCTTCAACGAGGCACTATGCGAGGAAGCCAAGAAAAACCATTGCACACGCGTTTTAGTGCTCGGTGGAGGCAGCGGACAAACTGCAATGTCTCTGCTTCAATCTCACTCGACGAAACATGTCACGGTGGTGGAGATAGACCCCCAGGTTGTTGATTGCTGCAAGAAACATGTTAGAGGAGTTGGACGTACTTTCTCAAATAGTAGAGTAAGAGTTCTTTTCGGTAACGCTTTCGATTACATTCATTTCACTGATGAGACTTTTGACGCAGCGGTAATTGACTTAACCGAGGCTCCCTTCGCCGTCGGAAACTACACTGGGACACTTAGGCAACTGTACGAGGATATCAAAACGAAGTGCAAAGGACAATGCAGCCAGTATGTTGGTTCGCAGGTGAATTTATCATATAACCGGAAGTTCAGGAACGTCTTGGAGCGAATGAGCCGAAAGCACTTGTCAAATGTGCGATTTGTATCTACCTTCATTCCTTCCTTTGGAGCGCCACACTTGGTTATGCATGCCGGATACGCAACGTAGATTCAGAAAATGGAGGCTTAGACGGGTCAAGTCAGACTACGTGGATTTGGAAGTATTGACGAGTGATGTGCTCAGATTAGATTGCTGAGCACCGTTCGCCGGGACTGAAAACTCGAAAGCGGATCAAGTGCCGCCCGCTGCACCGATAGCGCTCATTAGGGTGTCCGAGGCTTGTTCCCCAACTAGTGGCGGGCCTACAATAGTTCCGTCTTTTCCGATCACGAAAAAGGTGGGGGTAGAATCAACTCCGTAGCTGCTCATGATTGTTCCCGACGAGTCAAAGACGAATAACCAACTAGTGCCATACTGTTTGATGAAATTAGCCGTGTCAGTGGCGGTTGCACCGTTCCAAGGTCCAGCTACCGAGATGAAAACTACGTCTGAACTATTGCCGCTATATCTCGTATACAGCGGGTCAAGCACAGAAGTCATGTGTTGGCAGTGTGGACACCACGGCTCCATGAATTCCAGGAGCACGACCTTTCCACGCAAAGAGGATAATGTCAAGCTTTGACCGGTCAAACCGTTCGCATCAACTATGGGAAGCGTGAAATCTGGCGCGAGTCCTGACTGCGTCGCAGATACCGAGGCACTCGTAACAGGTATGGTCGAAGAACCACCAGTGGATGGTTGAGTAGAGGAATAGTAGGCCCAGCCGGCGAATACAACGATGACTACGATTACCAAGGGAAAGACGATTTTCTCCGTTTTACTGAAACCCTGCTTCTTCTTGACTGGGGCAGAGCCCTTTCGACCATTCTTTGACGACATTCACGCATACCTTAACTTTACAGCCACAAGCAACTGGCGCTTAAGCTTTCTCTCCAATCCCGCTCAAGTTTCGCCTGTCTGATCTGTAGATCAGGATAAACAACACAAACACAATGAGGCCAAGTATGTGGGCCAATTCACAATCGGAACAGATGGCGTGGATTACAGCGAGTTGAATGTAGTCTAAGTATGCTATAGCCGGCACACATAACGCTCCAATAACTACTCCCACCGCCGATGCACGTTGCACTCCAAAGACTCGCAGGCCAGCAATTACGGTCATTAGGCTGAACCAGCCTATTGCGAGTAGATGAATTGGTACTCCGTAGAAGTATGAGAAGGATGTCTGAAAGACTAACGGACACTGAGTTCCTAGAATGCACGCTGTTAGAGTGTTAGCGGAAATGTACCATTGAAGCAGATGCCAACTCCAAACCGCGCCGATTCCTCCAACCAGCATTGCAATCAGTGCGGATAATCTCAATGCTGTTTCCTTGCCAGGCGAAGTTCGGAGTTCACCCCAGTTGTTGCTAATAAATCGAACCTTTGAAACAAATCGTTCGATCCATGGCGTCCTGAATTTCCAGGAAGTCTGGGTGAAGAAGATCTTAACGGCGGCACGAGGTGTTGCGTGAAATCTCACTTGGTACTGATAGGGCCTCAGGCTTCGTAGCGACGAGTCAAAGTCATTTATTACGTATCTCAGTGATTTTCTAAGTGGGGGCGTCGGAAATCACTCGTTTCGATTTCGTTTTGATGCTTGTACCTGTAACATCGAATCGGGAGTAGGCAAATTCCTATAGACATCTCAGAGTGACAGATGCAAGAGATTGACTACTCGAAGTTGAGAGTTGGGTCGTTTAGTCTCGGCTCGTGTTGGGTCCTAAGTAGACCACTTGTCAAAGAGCCAATCGAGGAGAGGGGGATCGACGTCTATCTGTCAAAACATGGCGTTCGATATTCACCGATGTTCGAAGTGAACTCCGATTCGTGAACGGAACCCGATGCGGACGCGTTAGAAAGCTTAAGGAAGCGGTATCATGGTCACGAAGTGAAACGTCTTGGGGAACTCCGTCATCGATTGGCTCCTTGGTGAAGATCAACCATCGGTAAGATACCTTACCCTGACGGAACTGTTTGGTCGGTCGCATGAAGATTCGGATGTCAAGCTGTCTAGGGAGAACATCACCAGGTTGGGGTGGGTCCGAGAGATACTCGCAGGGCAAGCCCGGAACGGTTGTTGGGCTGTTGACGAGACTCTTCATGCTCGAAGTGTCCGGCCCTGGCGGTCCTGGCCGAAGTACACTTCGACCAACTGGATGCTCCTC
>DATIYC010000109.1:0-9516 GCA_035517955.1 Candidatus Acidiferrales bacterium
AAGGTGATTGCAAATGAGTGATGCAATAGGAAGATTTCTGAATTGGAAAAGAGCACTTAATCAAAAACTATGGCCGCTTCCACTTCTATCTCCTATCTACGATGCTGGGCTTCTACTCGGACTGTTTAAGGCCCCACCTCAGCCGCACCTGCAATATCAACAACCCCAACTCCGACAAGCCTTCCCCCAGCAGCCACCGCTATACTATCCTCCACCTCAGACAGATCTCCAGCATCCACCTTCCTACGGTGTCGGTCCTTGCCCCAAATGCGGTAGTTCGCTCCATCCCTATGCCAACTTCTGCGATAGGTGTGGAACTCACCTAAGATAACTCGATTAGCCAATGACCTAAAGGATTACTCCGATCTATTTCTTGCAAGAGGGTACGTGGGCGAAGTCTTCATGACCCTGAGACTGGACTAAAGAGTGTGAATTATTGATTCGAGACAAAGACGCTGTGTCTGCTTTGATTAACTTCTAGTCGCCCTAGAGTTGTACAACATTGTTGTGATTGGGGGTTTCAGTGTGTATTGATCCATTGAAGAATGGGTTTTCGGAGGGTTAGGGCCCTGGAGTGACTCCGTTGGCCCGTTCGTTCCACAACGTGTTCAGAGATCAGTGATTCTAGGATGGCTTTGCCAAGAGAGCCTCCCAGGTGGTATCGTCTCTCTGTCCAGTCAAGACAACCGTAAGCGAATAGCCTCTTGGACCCTCGTACCACTTCCGGCGACACGTTCAGCCTACGTAGCGACCTACTTCCCTTCTCAGTGAGATTGAAGACCGTTCTTCTCCTCTCTCCTTGCATCTTGCTCTCTCTTACCCAGCCCCGTCGTTGAATTTCGTCGAGAAGTTCAACGCCGGCGACGCCCGCGAGATGATCGTAGCAAGTCCTCGCTCTTCGTAGAGGGCTGTCTTCTCCTACTTCACGTAGAGCCGAGCTGCTTATGCGCGATGGTCTGAGGGGCGGGCCGGAGGAAGAAAGACTAGCAACATGGATGAATGATCTGATCGCGTTAGTTATCGCGGGTGACTTGATCGCGTAGACATGTTGCCTACCCGACACGGAAACTGAGACTAAGTTGTTTCTTCTCAGTGCGGCTAAATGTGCAGAGACGCGAGGTTGGTCCAACCCGGTTCTCGCTACCAGCTCGCTTGTAGTTGCAGGTGAATCGAGCAGGAAACACAATAACCGTACTCTGGTCTCGTCGGCCATCGTGGCTCCAAGTTCAGCGATTCGATGGAAATCTTGGGTTTGCATGGTTTCGTAACCCTTGTTTTGGACGCCTTCGACATATACGCTTATCCGTATACGTCACTAGCCTTATATGTTGCCGTTATGAGCACGACATATTTGCGTAGCAAGATATGTTACTTACCAGGAAAACTGCGGTCAACTATTCGGGACTTATGCTGCTTAGTGTCATTTGGGGGCTAGCATTCGTCGCCATCAAAGAAGCTGATGAAGTGCTCTCGCCTGTGAACTTAGCACTCCTCCGCTGGATTGTGGCAAGTTTCCTGTTTCTCGCATTGCTTCCAATTATAGGGCGAGCAAAGTCAAAGCTCGAGCGCAAGGACCTTCCGCGGCTCTTGGTCGTAGCGTTCTCGAACGTGGTAGGGTACCACATATCGCTGAATTATGCGGAGACGAGCATTTCAGCGGGGCTTTCAGGGCTCCTAATCAGCTTTGGACCGGTCTTCATTGTTTTGCTCTCAGTTTTGCTTCTGAACGAGAAGGCTGGGCGGAAAGTACTGGTAGCCCTGGTCCTTGCCATCGTTGGTGCTCTTATTCTTTCGGTGGGTTCGATTAGCTTGAGTGACTTTGCTTCGCTTTACGGACCTGTAGAGGTTGCTTTGAGCGCGCTCTTCTATGCCATGTTCAGTGTGTTGGGTAAACCATTAGTATCAAAGTACGGATCGGCACCAACCACCATATGGGCAGGGGTTCTTGGCACCGCAATGATGCTGCCACTACTATCAACAAGTTTCATCAGCCAAGTGGAATCCATGCCTCTCAACGGATGGATATCCGTTCTCTACCTATCCATCTTGAGCACAGTGCTGGGTTACACACTCTTCTATACGCTGATACGCCACAAGGCGGTCTCTACAATTTCTATTCAACTATACCTAGCACCAATTGTAAGCGTTGTAGGAGGCGTGATCCTCCTCGGTGAGTCCGTAACTACTTTCACAGTAATAGGTGGAGCGTTGATGCTTGCCGCAGTGGCTCTCGCCACCAAGCATTGAAGCATGTCAATTGGATTTCATTTTGCGATTAGGGCTTCAGTTTCGTGCATTTGTTGATCGTATGCCTTACGATCTTCTTCATCCTTTACTTGCTCGAGTTGCTTACGTGCCATCTGTAAGAATCGTCTCGCTTCCGCGGCATCGTTCGCGACCGCGTAAGCTCTTGACATGCCCTCGTATGCGGATGGGAGTAAATCTTTCAGGTTGTTTTTCTCGCATAAGTCGAGCGATGATTGAGCGTAGAGCAAGGCAAGCACTGGCTGATTCAATGCAGCGTAGACGCGCGAAATCTGCCAATCCCCTATGGCAAAGTTGTGTGCTGTCCCAATCTGTGTCCAATGGTAGCGTGATGTGTGGGCTTCGTCAAGCATCTTCAAATCTTCCTCCCTTGTCCGCTCTTTCTTATCCAAGAAATCCCAAGTCTTGTTAAAACAGATAACCGCCGTCTTCCGATGAAACTCAATTGAGCTAGACGAAGTATCGCCTGGTCCAAGTGTCATGAATCGAGAGGTCTCAGCATGATACTATTAAGAGAATTTGCGCGAGGCTTGGAATCCAATAATTCGCGGCAGTTCATACTCATTCTGTTCATTTTGTGATTCGATAGGATTACTCAGTCGAATAAGTCATGACCCCAAAACCGTGAAGGGTCTGGGAATGAAAGTAACGTTAATGAGGTTAACCATAGTGAGAGCGCAATCTCGTTGTGAAGGAGCCGTAAAGATTGAGCAACAAACAGTCACCAGAGCAGTCGTGCGGTGTTCGAAGGAAACTTGCAGCGGTTTCGGTCGCTATTTCCATATCTCTTCTCCTGATGCTTAGAACTTCCGAGTCCTCAAGTATCATAATTCTAGCCTCATCGCTCGCAAGACTCCTGCAGCAGTCTGAGCTCAACGCGTACCTGGACGTTACAGGTTTGATTTTCCGATGTGGGGAAGAGTTTCTTCGGAACGCTTCAACCCAATTGACGGTGAAAATCGACCCTACCACTTTTGGCATTAAAGCACGCCCAAGCGCACTCGGCCGTGTGAAACATCTTCTCGTGGTGATCACGAATGTTTCAGTCGTCGTTCCTACTTGGAATGAAGAGAGGTATCTACCTAGATGCCTGTCCTCCTTGGTCAATCAAAAGCATACGGAGCCGTTTGAAATCATAGTCGTTGATGGGGGGAGCACCGACCGCACTTTAGAGGTAGCAGAGGAATACTCGGTTAAGGCTCTAGTCAGGCCAGGCTTACCCGTCGGGGCAGCACGCAATATTGGTGCCCGGCATGCCGAAGGTGAAGTACTGGCGTTCATAGACGCGGACACGATCGCGTCGGAGCATTGGGTCAATGAGATTGCCAACGCGTTTACTCACAACCCAGACGTGGTAGGTGTAACCGGGCCAACTTACCCTTACGAGGGGTCACATTTGGATGCTCTTGCCTACCATGTAGCCACAGGCTGGGCACAAAGGTTGTTCCTGAAACTTGGGTTCCCGCACGTTGCAGGGTTCAACTGCGCCTACAGGAAGTGCGCGTTTTGGAATGCCAAGGGCTTTGACGAAGGACGTGAGCTTTCTGAGGATGTGCTACTGAGTATGAGAATAAGACATGAGGGTCGAGTGCTCTTCAATCCCGAAATGATTGCTTACACATCTCTTCGAAGGATCCAACAATTCGGATACGCGTATTTGACGACATATTACGCGATTAATGCGCTTGCGTTGATGCTGTTTCGCAAAAACCTTGCATACCCAAAGGTCCGATAAAGTGCGTCATCTCTTCGGCAATAACAAATCTACTTAAGCGACTCGTTTGTCGGATCGAAGAAATTCGAATCCATAAACTTAGGCGGTTCGAGATTCCACTGGTCCCCGAAAGAAGTCGTGATGGAGTCTGCGATCTCTATACCACATCTATGTCAGGTTGAATGAATAATTACGTGCATGTTACCGGTGCGAGGCTAGCCAGCGTCAACGCGGAAAGGCGTTGTGCCGCGAGGACGTTTGAGGCTTGATAGTTGCCTCGCCCATCTGTCCATGTTACATAATACTCAAACAGCTTCCCAGTGGGGCCATTGATCGGTGTTAGTGTGTATGAGGCTAGCTGCCAGCGTACACAGGCAGGCGATTGTCGGCTGACGTAGTTTCGGCTTGTTAGCGCTGTCACGTGAATAGGTGCCAGAAGGAACACGAAACCTAAGAGCAATAATGCGATCGTCAATCTCATGATAGATGCACTGTGCATTGCGAACTAGGGGAGTTGAACAAAGCTCCCAAGATGAATAATGATGTGTCAAGGATCATGTTGCGAACAAGGTTAGGCGAAAAGCTGTCGCTTCGAGAGAAGAGTAGTTGACTGATGCGGAAAGTTCGGTGCTATCGAGCCCAATGGTTTTGCGAATTCCACGAATCTGCCTGGGTTAGAATGGAAACGTAGGGCTTCAGCGCATAGAAGATCAGTTAAACTCTTCTTAAAGCGTCATCTATGCTGGGCGTTGTAGCGCTGTCTTCCGGTCGACTTGTTCGTTCTCTATCTTAAAACGCTCCTCAGACGACTGGTGGCCGCAGTGCTTGCACCTGTACGTGTACCTAAAATCATCTACTTCGGTGACCATAGGCACGTTCAATTCAAGCAGCGCAAAAGCCGAAGCGGGCGCTAGTTCTCTTGGGTCTAGAACATTCCAGCACCATTCCACTTTCTTCACTGACCGTTTATAGTAGATTGAGGTGAGCATCGTTCTAACAATTGCTACTTTCTGTTTCTCTGCTATCGAAATTAAATCGGCCTACGTTCTCAATAAATAACCGTGAGAGGTTCAAGCAAGGAAAAGTGCTGGTGCACGAGGGTCTTTAGGCGATTCTAGTCATGAGCATACGGGCATCGTTGATCACCCTCTCTCTAGGGTGGGTATTGATCTACGCGGATCGCCTTAGCATCTCTCCTCTTATGATTCTGATTCGACAGCAGTTCAACCTCTCGTTTTTCTCAGTTTCACTTCTACTCTCAATCTACTTCTTGGCCTATGTTGCTTTTACCATACCCGCAGCAATCATTTCTGAAAAATTCGGGTACAAGCGCACGATGGTCGCCTTCCTCTTCCTTGCCGCCATTTCGTTTGCTTTCGTGGGAGTTTTCGGTTCATCGTATTACTTTTTGCTGGTGTTTCTTGGGTTACATGGAGTTGGAGCAGGTGCCTATTATCCTACTGCATTCAAAATCTCAACAACGATCTCTCCGCCAGAAAAGCGTGGCCTCTCGTCGGCCATAATAAACTGTGGAATGGGCCTGGGCACAATAATTGGACTTACAATTGCAGGACCGACTTTGCTTCTATTCAAAAGCTGGCAGGCTGTTTTCCTGTTGTTGAGCGCTCCGACCGCACTAACGGCGTTGTTGCTCGAAAGAACTATTGTTTACAAGGATGTTAGGGCGACGTCGAATTTCCGTCTGAGTACATTCAAAGAGTTGTTCCAAAACAAGAATTTCATTTACATGTGCCTGGCCATGTTTTGCTCGCTATACGGATATTGGGTAATACTGTCCTGGGCTCCTTCATTTCTTCAAACTACCCGGCATCTGAATGTATTCTATAGTGGACTGGCAACTGGCATTTTTGCAGCGGTTGCAATTCCAAGCTCGGTGCTCATCGCCAGATATTCTGATAGAATTGGAAGAAAGAAGATCTCGCTGCTGATTCTTCCCCTCGCTTCTCTCTCCATATTATTGATGGCATTCACACAGAATCTTCTGGTTTTCATGATCGCTATTGTGGTCTATGGTATCGTTGGGAAACTGACACTCGATCCTTTGGTTGTGGCCTGGACTGGCGAAGTGGTCAGCTCAACATCCCTAGGCCTCGCGCTCGCCCTGTTGAACGTTTTCGCCATGGGGTCATCAATACTGGCTCCCGTCATAACTGGAGTACTTGCAGATGCTTCAGGGACGCTCTCCTACGGGTTCTATGCTGGGAGTGTAGTAGTGATTATTGGAACAGGATTCCTAGCACTTGTTACTAGAGATAGGCCCCGCACCCGACTCTAAACTACTCTAACATCGGTCCTGATTGGATTGTGGCACGCGTATGCGAATTGTAATACGTGTAGCGTGAAGTTGACTACGCGTTGATTGAGCAACTTTCCCTTGATGATTCGTCCATCGAGGTTATACGCAACTACGTGACGTAGTTAATTGGTGTTGAAATTTGCCCCAAAGGTTAACGAAAACACGTAACTACGCTGAGATTGCCGTAGCATTAATGGCAGCAATGAGAGCAGCGGAGATGGCGGTCACCTCCTCACCGAAAAGGCAACCACAGAAACATCGTTTCCGTACCGAATCGCTCAAACGCTCGTCTCTGCCGTCATGATTCCCGAACGCTTGGAAGGCTGCGGAGACTGCTTCATATCTTTCTTATCACATCGCTAAGAAAACGACGATGACGACTGGCGAATTTCAATGTTCGCATAGGGAATGCACGCCCGCCATGAAAAACGATCGTCCAGTTTGCGACGACTAAGCGCTATACGCTTCCAACACGCATACAAAAGAGAGAACGATTCAACCTATTCGTTAGTAATAATGAGAAATTACATTCTCACGCTCAGCGTGTTTCTACGTGGTCAGTGACTTCCCTTAGGGGATCGTTGCCCAAGGAAGTTCTAGAGTAGTGCTAACGTTAGCCAGGTATGCTAAATGGGCATAGTGGGTGGGGGGTACATGAAATTGTATGAAGCATAGGGCATGCCGCCCATGAATCCCTTCCAAGGACCACCAGCTACGCCAGCATATGCAAAGGCATAGGCCCCATGACCAGATCCCCAAGCCGGAACATTCGCGTATGCTGCCGCGAAAGCACCCTTACCTGCACCCGCATAGGCGCCAGCAAAGGCGCCATGGCCAACTAATGCAGGGGCACCAGCGCCCCAGGCACCATGACCAAACATTGCACCATGACCCATTAAGGCAGGAAAGCCAGCAGCGAAGGCACCCTTGCCTAGGGCTCCCGTCGCGCAACCCAACCCAACTAAACCCGTAGCCGCAGATGCTTTTGCAGCCGCGGAAGCGCCTACAGCGGCCGTCGACGCCAAAGCTCCTACCACTAATGAAACTACCATGTATAAGTCAACTTAACCTCACGTACATGGAGTTGAGTATATAGAAGTTACATTAAACATGCCAATGTCCCTCTTAGGCTTCTTTATCTTCTATTTCGTTTCGATCTGCGATCTGTAAAATAGCTCCCAAATGACTCAGGATACTCGACTTTCTCCTTTACCCAAACATCAAATCTTACCGTAGAATCCTGCAAAGCTTGACACTTCCCTGTTCCTAAGAATCAAGTCAGACAAGCACATACGGCATTTGACTGGAAATCCGTTGACGGGATTGTAGACATTGGCCTCCACGTGTTATTACCACACGAACCTCGCGGCCACTAGGGTATGCAACCGTTGCGGTCGCAAAATCTGCCTATCATGCGTCAAAACTTATGGCGACCTCACTCTGTGCCCCACCTGCTTCCACACCTCCACTATGAATGCTCCTCCACTGCAACCGCAACCTGCGACAACAGCGGCAACAGTGAACTCGGCTGAAGAAGGTGAAAATTCGAATCAACAAGCTGGTTCTAAGAATAAGCTTCATTGGCCCCATCGCACAGCCATAATCGTCCTGCTCTCGGTTTCTGGGGTTTTGATTTGGGGTAACGCGGACCTCTTGCTTTGGTGGCCAGCTTTCTATCTGGCTTGGGTAGGATTTTTCCCGTGGGTGTCTCAGCTCGGAAGCTTAAGCTTCATTCTGGGAGTAATCTTGGGATTAGTGATTGACATGGGAGTAGTCGTATACTCGTTCGGGTCTAGAATTGAAGGGGCCTTCATAATCCTCCCCACTGCGATCATCAGCTTCCTCATAGGTGGCGGCTTTCTAGCCGGCCTAATTATCGCGGTAGTCACGGGGGTTTTCATAGTTATGAACGAACGGGTCATAGAGGCGACACAATTAGCCGCGACAAAATGAGTGTACACCAGAAAGCCTGATCGTGTCTCATTATCAATCGCACAGACGCTTAAATCGGACCGTTCAATGTGCAACTTCGCCAACTCTTCCCAATGCGGCAAACAATATGTATGATTCAGCAGAACATATTCGACATGAGTGCTAACTATCGACTAGCCAAGGAGGAAGACGTTGCAGGCATTTCAACTGTTTTTGTGGATGCCTACAATGATCTCTACCGGCGACACGAACTTCTCGAAACTCCGATGAACCCTAACCCGCCAAATCCCATCTTCGCTTTTCTGATTCGAAAGACTCCGCACGCCTTCTGGGTCGCAGAGGAGAACGGGAAGATTGTTGGTTATTCTCACAGTTTCACGCGAGACTCATTATGGTACCTTTCATGGTTATTTATCTCTCCATCTTCTCAGGGACGAGATGTAGGTAGGAATCTGCTCGAAAGAACCTTAGCCTCATGGAAGAACAGTGAAATCACAAACCGTGCAACAATAACGTTCGCGTTCAATCCTGCCTCACAGTTCCTCTACATGAAGTACGGGATGTATCCGCGCGAACCAGCATACTACGCCGAAACCCCAAGCAAAACCATCTTAGAGAACAGCCAACCGCCCAATGCGCTGCAATTCCAAGAGATGACGAGTCTGGGAGACTTGTCGGAGGTTCTAAGTGAGATGGACCGGTATGTGCTGGGCTTCTCGTTGGATTGGCATCACGAACTCTTCTTTGAAACCAAGGCTAGGTGCTATGTCTTCAATGAGAAAGGCAATCCTGTAGGTTATGCCTACGTTCGCCCTAACGGAGCCGTGGGCCCGGTGGCTGTGAATTCGAGTCATCTCATCAAACCTGTTCTTGATGCAGCGCTTAGGCTCGCTGCTGGTCAGGGAGTCGAAAAAGTCCGGTATTACATGCCTGGCTCGAACACTCATGCCGTAGAGCTAGCTCTCAAGTACAAGATGCGGATCGAACCATACGTTTTCATGTCCACGAAACCCCTCGCAAAATGGGAACTCTACATCTTCCACTCAGCCGCACTCATGTAGAAGGTGGATGCATGATAGCAAGATTGTGGCGCGGCTGGACGACGCTGGAGAACGCAGACTTCTACGAACGCCTGCCTAGGGAAAGAGTCCTTCCGGGTCTTGAACGAATAGAAGGCTATCGTGGAGGATACGTTTTGCGTCAGAATTCTAAAGACGAGGCAGAGTTTGTTGTGTTAAACTTGTTTGAATCACTGGACGCAGTGAAAGCCTTCGCAGGCGAAGACTAC
>DATIYC010000110.1:0-4027 GCA_035517955.1 Candidatus Acidiferrales bacterium
CTCAGTGTTGCGTTCGAGGGCGGTGAGGCTGAGACGTTCACGCTGAACGGGCCCGTCTTTTCGAAACGCCTTGTAGTAACGAAATCAACCCCACATTGGAAGGGTGATTCGGGCTACTTGGAGTTGGAAGAAGTTCGTGTCGTCTAGCTTGTTATCCTCGGGAAAACTTGTTGGCAAGTTCTTGTGCGCTGTTAAGGGTTTTACCTAAGTCGACCGTTTTGAGCTGTCGGTCCTGCATTAACAAATTTCCATCGACTATTGTAGTGTCCACGTTTCCTGAAGCGGCAGAGTATACGATGTCAGATACTACCGTCTCGGGCCCGTAGATTGGGGTCATGTTCGGACGATTAAGATTCAAGAGGATGATGTCCGCTCTCTTCCCTACCTCGATGCTGCCAATTTCGGGTTCCATTCCTAATGCTCTGGCACCGTCGATTGTGGCCAGGTCTAGTGTTTTCTGTGCGTTTAGTACGGTCGGGTCCCACCTGTGCGCTTTGTGAAGTAGCGCGCAAACCTTCATTGTCTCAAACATGTCCAGCGTGTTGTTGCTGGCTGCGCCGTCGGTGCCGAGGCTAACGGCTATTCCAGCATCGAACATTTCCGGTAACGGGGCTACTCCACCGCTGGCAAGTTTCATGTTCGAGACGGGGCAATGGGTGACGCTCGCTCCTGCCTTAGCCATCAAGCTCACCTCACTCTTTGTCAACCAAACGCAGTGGGCGCCAACTGTCTTCTTAGAGAGCGCGCCTATCTTATCCAAATACTCGATGACGCGTGCACCATGTTGTTTCTGTGAATCCGCTTGCTCCTTGCGTGTCTCAGCAATGTGAATGTGGATGGGGATGTCGTTCTTTTCAGCGAACTCTTTCGCCCAAATCAATGTCTCCGCAGAACACGTGTAGGGGGCGTGTGGTGCGACAGCGAATCGAATTCTTGGCGTGTTCAATTTTTGGAGGAAGTTGAAGAATTCTTCGCTCTTCTTTCGCTCTGCCTTTGCCTTCGCCGAATCGTAGAGGTCTATCATTCCATACGAAAGAAGCGCCCTCAGCCCAGACTCTTTTACTGCCTTGGCAACATCTTCCATGTAGAAGTACATGTCCATGAACGTAGTCGTCCCGGACATGATCATTTCAGCCGAGCCTAGGAGTGCGCCTTGGTAGCAGGCTTCGGCGTTTAGTTTTGCTTCAAGTGGCCAAATTTTCTTTTGCAACCAATCCTGCAACACCATGTCATCCGCATAGCCACGAAACAGAACCATCGAGAGATGCGTATGCGCATTAATCAACCCAGGAAGCGCAACTTTCCCATGCCCGTCAATCTCAACTTCAGCCGAGCCCCCCACTCTGCCAATTTGCTCGATTTTGCCATCCCTAATTAGAATTGACGCGTCGCGGAGTACACTCCGGTTCTTGTCTTGAGTTACGATCCACGAACAGTTCTTGACGAGTGTTGAGGGCAAAAGAGTTCGCGACTAAGAGTAGGTGGTTGCGTTAAAAGACAAGCGTTTCTATCGGGCTAGACGTAAACACCCAAGACGAATCCTGCGGAAAGGAGTAAGATAGTTGAGAGGATTAGAATCACGTTTGTGCCCATCGCCGGAATTAACTCGGGAACTCGGTCGTAGTTATGCAGCGTGATTCGACTAGCCTTGTATGCCAAGGGGCATGTCGCTAGAGAAATCAAAGCCGTCACGGGCGCCGCCCTCAGCACAACTGATGTGATGATTGAGAGGTAAGTCACCAGGAGGCCGACGACGTATACCCATGCACACCTCTTGGTTCCGAGGAGTATCACCAGATGTTTTCTCCCAGCTTCCTTATCGACTTTCCAATCAGGAAACTCGTTCAGGAACAAGAGTAAGCCGACCAGGATGCTGATGGGGACTAGGATTGAGATGCCAGTAGCATCAACCACTCCTGTCTGCGTAACATAAGCACCCAACCCGATCAGCCCGAAACCTGTTCCAGCAATTATCTCACTGAGGGCTGGGATCTTCGAGAGAATGGGGGAGTACGCTATAATCGCAACAGCTCCAAACACAACGATTGGAAGCAGAATAGCGAAGTATTGTTCCAAAAAGTAGACTCCGATAGAAGCAGCTCCTAGCAAGAGTGCCGAGGCGATAGCGAAGGCTGTTCCCGGTTTGACCTTGCCTTTTACAATGAAGTCGACTCCGCCACTGAACGGTGTCTTGATTGTGTGGTAGTCGATTTTTGATCGGTAATCAAAGTAATTGTTGTACGCATTGACTGAGGCGTGGAGTAGTACGGCCGCAATCAAGACAAGAACTGCGTTCAGGGGAATAAATGCAAGGTGGGCGTAGAAGGCAGCAGTTAGGGCCGCGAGGACGATGACGACAGCGAGCGGCAGAAAGTTCGGGCGACTCACCGCAGCGACGGCACTCAAATTCAGCGCACCACGCACTATTTTCACTGGAGATCTCAAATGTTTTAACTTGCCCGTATCTTTCCAGATTGCGTTGCGGAAGTTTTGGTATGAGCAAAGTGAAGGATCCCTCCCTAGCTCCTCAAGGTGAGCTGAAGATTGAGTGGGCGCGAGCTCACATGCCTGTGTTGGAGAAAATTAGGGCGCGTTTTGTGAAAGAGCAACCGTTTCGCGGACTATCCTTCGGTTTGTGTATGCACTTGGAGATGAAAACCGCTGTGCTTGGGGAGACGTTTCAGGATGGTGGCGCTCAAGTTGCAATCACTGGCAGCAACCCGCTCTCAACTCAAGACGACGTGGCCGCAGCATTGGCCAAGTCGGGGGCGAACGTGTACGCTTGGCGCGGTGTAACTCCATCAGAGCATCACGAGAACCTATTCAGCGTCCTCAATCATCGGCCAGAGATCATCGTCGACGATGGAGCCGAACTCTCCGTAGCCGTACACACCGAAAAGAAGGATCTCCTCAACCGAGTCATCGGGGCCTGCGAGGAAACAACGACAGGCGTCCACCGGTACAGGGCGATGGAGCACGATGGTATACTGAAATATCCAGTCATCGCCGTAAACGACTCCTACACCAAGTACCTCTTCGACAGCCAATACGGCACTGGGCAGTCCGCGTTAGAGGGCGTGATGCGGGCAACCAACATGCTAATCGCCGGAAAGACGCTAGTTGTTGGGGGTTACGGTTGGGTTGGGCGCGGTATAGCGTTGAGGGCCAAGGGACTGGGCGCAAGGGTTGTGGTTACGGAGGTGAATCCGGTCAGGGCTTTAGAGGCATCGATGGAAGGGCATAGCGTTATGCCGATGAGGGAGGCCGCAAAAGTCGGCGACATATTCATCACCGCAACAGGATGCAGCTCCATAGTAACCGCGGAACATTTCCACGACCTCAAGGACGGCGTTATCCTCGCAAACTCCGGGCACTTCGACGTTGAGATCGACGTCAAGGCTCTACGAGAACATGCAGCGACGGTTAGAACAGTAAGGATGAACGTGGAAGAGTTCAAGATGAAGGATGGGAAGAGGATTTACCTCTTGGCGGAAGGGCGATTGGTAAACCTTGGCGCAGCCGACGGCCATCCTGCCGAAGTCATGGACATGAGCTTTGCCAACCAAGCACTCGCCGCAGAATACATCCTCAAGAACAAAGGAAAATTACCCGCAAAAGTCCTGACCCTACCATTAGAAATGGATCAGGAAATCGCACGCCTCTGGCTAGAAAGCCACAACATTAGAACGGATAGCTTAAGCAAGGAACAACAAAAGTACCTAGCGTCATGGACCTAGGCTACGAAAAATAAATGGATGCAGAGTGCGTAAGAGTCAGAATAGGTTCCTTGCTTTTCTTTCGAGCCTAGCCATCTCTTCCCCAATTCTGCCTTCCGTCTGCTCAAATATTCCTTTCAATTGCCAAGACTTCTTTTTAGTCAATCTGCCGACGGTTCGGCGAGCCTTACCTTTGATTCGTTTGCTTCTGCCTCTGAGTTCTCCTTTGCTTATTGGCTTCTTCAAGGTGTCTCAAAGGCAGAGAACCAGTAACCTGCACATAGGGTTGTGTCGAGATTGTCTACATTTTC
>DATIYC010000111.1:0-10677 GCA_035517955.1 Candidatus Acidiferrales bacterium
ACCTGCGATTTCCAGAGGACCGTATGGTATCGTAGTCCACAAGCCGAGGAGCAGTGTGCCTAGGGCTGTTGCGAAGATTGGGCCGCGTAGGAGTCCACGGGCGTCACCTAACGTGCCCTCGTAGGGCCTGAGAAATGCGCGTATGACGATTGGGAGGAAGTATGCTAGGTTCAGCACCCCAGAGAGTGCCAGGACGAAGAGGACCCACCAGTACCCACCGTTCCACGCGCCCACGGAGAGATACCATTTTCCAACGAAGCCGGCCATTGGTGGAAGCCCGGCCATGCTGAGTGTCGCTAGGAAGAATGCGAACATTGTTCCCGGCATTTTTCTGCCGATACCGTCTAACTCTGAAATCTTCGTCTTCCCAGTTTCAACGGATATTGCGCCTGCCACGAAGAACATGGTTAATTTGCCGAATGCGTGAGCGGCGATTAGGAAGACGGCGGCGATTACTGCAGCGCTTGTGCCGTTGATACCAGTACCACTGCTGATAGGAGCGAGAACGGCGGCTGCGAGTATGATGTAACTGAGTTGGCTGATTGTGGAATAAGCTAGCCTCAGTTTCAAGTTGTCTTGAACCAGGGCGAAGAGTGAGCCAACGATAATCGTGATCACTGCCGCAGCTATTACATAGTTCTGGAGGCCAAGCGACGCCATCATCGTGGGACCATAAAGGAAGAGCATTAGCCGAAGAAGACCGAAGACTCCTGCTTTCACAACTGCTACTGCGTGCAGTAGTCCGCTTACAGGGGTTGGCGCTATCATTGCGCTAGGCAACCAGCCATGCTCAGGGACGAGCGCGGCTTTCACGCCGAACCCTACGAAGAGCAGCACAAACGCGACTCGAGCGAATTCAAGTGACATTTGCGGAACGGCCTGGTTTCCGCCTGGAACGAAGTTGATCGCTGCAGCGCCGCCTCCGCCAAGGAGGGCTAGCATGCCGACCAAGACTGCGGCGCCTCCACCGAGTGTGTAGATGAGGTACTTGCGACCTGCCTTGAATGCCTCTTCAGTCTGGTTGTGTACGACGAGTGGGTAGGTCGAGATTGTTAGGATTTCGTAGAAGACGAAGAGGGATAGGAGATTGGCTGCGAGCGAGACGCCCATCGTTGCCCCGATTACCAACGAGAAGCAGGCAAAGTAGCGGGTTTGGGCATGCTCCTTCAATCCACGCATGTAACCCGTCGAGTAGATGGTGGTGATGATCCAAAGGAACGACGCCAGGCTTGCGAACATTAGCCCTAACCCATCAGCCCAAAGTACGATCTGCAGTAATGGGTGGGTTGACATTACGGCGAGTGTGACCGTCACCGTTTGGCCGTTGAAGACTTGTGGCAAATTGTAAATTGCGGATCCAAAGGTTGCGAGAGATACTACGAGGGATGCAGATTCCCTGGCGTTAGGCCACCTTCCCAAAGCGATGACTAACAACGCTCCAAAGAATGGCAACGCAACTGTGGCGAGTAGCGCCATCTGATTCGCGTCGATCAATGCTTCAGCCTCCTAATCTTCCATGGGTCCAAAGTTCCATACGCCCTGTGAACAAGAACGATGAGTGCAAGGCCTACCGCCTCTACGCTTCCGCCGACCACTATTGAGAGAAGGACAAGTGTGTTCGCCATCAGGTTAGATGCTTGGCTTAGACCGGAGGAGAATAAGGCGAGGTTGGCGCCGAAGACAACGATTTGGAAGGAGATTATAGTCTTCAGCAGATTCCTTGAGTAGAACATGGAGAATAGTCCAAGAAAGACGAGGATTGTAGCGGTGGTTGCGAAGACGGTTTGATCTGTTATCATGCGTGGGCCCCCTTTTGCGATAGTAGGTTTGCTACTGCGATCATGGCGGCGGCGAATACGATGATGAGAATTAGAAGGTCCCAGGGCCTGAACATCCAGATGAACGAGAAAATGTCAGGAGCCGGTTGTACAGTGGTCTGGGGAATTGAGGGTGTTGCTGAGAATAGTGAGTAGGATGAAGCTGCAACTACTAGAACTGTAACGGTCGCAAGGAGTGCGGCTAGCGTTCGATTGCCAAGTTCTAGCTTTGTTTCTCCGGTCATCAGTACGACTGTTAGTAACATTACGGACATAGCGCCGGCGAAAGTTGTGATGTGCACTAAGCCGATTACAACACCCTGGTAGATTGTGAAGACGATGCCTAGAACGAGGCTTGCGTAGAATAGCATGATGACGGTTACTGACATGGATTTCGAGAAGATCGCAGCGATGACGGTGACTAGGAGGGCGGCGCAGAGGAGTAACGCGACTTCAGCTGCCATCTCTTACCACCTCAACACCATGATGATGCCGAGCTGAATCAAGCTCAGCGGGGTGATCAGCATCCAGAAGAGTCGAGCGGCTTGGTCAATTCTAACTCGGGCTAGTGCGGTTTTGATCGTGAAGATTAAGAACCCGACCGCGAACAATTTCACGATAAAGTAGATGAAGTACAGAACGCCTTGCAGGATCGGATTCGCGAAGAAGACTGGGCCGAGTGGGCCGCCTAAGAATAAGCTAACCGCAAGGGCTGAGAGGAAAGCGTAGCTTAGCTCCTTTGTAATTTTGATGTAAGCGAGTGGCCGGCCTGAGAATTCAGTCATCCATCCGCCGACGATTTCTGTTTTGGCGCTGGGGATGTCGAATGGGGGCTTTTCTAATTCAGCTAGGGCTGATACGATGAAGACGATGAAACTGATTGGCGCGAGAATTATGAACCACATGCTTTGCTGCGCTGAGACTATGCCGCCAATTGACAGGCTATGGGCCAACAGCGCAGGAGTAACCAACGCCACAACCAACGGGATCTCATACCCGGTATACTGCACGACCAGGCGTCCGATCGAAATTATCGCCCACCTTCCGCCTCCTGCGTAACCAATCATCGTGGCCATGAGTGCTGAGAAGGCTAGGATGAAGAGTACGAAGAGGAGATCGTAATCGTTGCTTACAATGGCTTGGGCGCCAAGGACGGGGATGAAGATGGTTCCGATTGCTGGAGCGGCGAAGAATAGTGGTGGGCCTAGGAGGAAAATGAATTTGTCGGCAACCTCGGGAATAATCTCTTCCTTCGATGCGAGTTTGAAGAAGTCTGCGATGGGTTGGAAGAAACCATACTTGCCCGCTAGGATTGGGCCGCGTCTTCCTTGCATACGGGCCTGTGTCTTACGATCGAGCCAGTCGAAAATGAACCCGATCCAAACGAAGAATGTTAAGCCGGGGAAGAGTAAGATTTCGATCAGCTGGGTTGCGATCATTTCGGTTTCAATCCTCCAGCAAGCATGAGCCACCAAGTTACGATGAGAATTACCCCCGAGCCTCCCGCTAGGAAGAGAAGCGGATAGAAGTAGCCTGGCGATGCGAATGATCCGGAGAGGAGAATGACGAATGTTTCTGCGACCATGAATAATGCTGCGAAGACGAATAGCTCCGAGCCATACGTGCCCCTAGGTGCGGCTTCCTCTCCACCAGTAAATGGTCGGAATTTAGCTCCGGTCCCAGTGGACCTCTTACCCAGCCGGCCAATCAGTAAGTAGATGATCAAGTCGCAGACTACGATCAAGACTGGGCCGGCGACTACCATGACATCGAAGGCACTCATTGTTTGTCAACAGCTTTCCTCATGATTAGGTCCGTTTTGTTTGGAGTGGCAAGCTCGAATTGTTTCGTCATTTCCAACGCTTTGAATGCGCAATTGTCCACGCATTCAGCGCAGAATATGCAGGATGATAGATTGAAGAGGGGACGCTTTACCGGAATTTCCCTATCTCCAACTTTTCTCGTGCCGATGTCGACCATGGTAATGACTGCTGCAGGGCAGACGATTGCGCAGACCTGACAGCCTGTGCACTTGTCAGGGTCTATGTCGAGTTTGCCGCGGAAACGGTCGGGTAGCGTGATGGGTTGGAACGGGTAGGCTTCGGTTGTTGGTTTCTCCAACATCAGCCGGAACATTTCGGGAATAGCTGCGCCGGTCTTTCTATGTGGCAATTACGGAAGCCTCCTCACTTGCGTCTTAAATCGGTCTGGGAAGTAGTGTTGAATCCCGTATTGGCGAAGTTGCTCACCAGACCAAGTCCACTGTTTATTCGTATCCGTGTCGAGGAAGGACATGCGGTCCATGCAACCGAAGCAGGGGTCGATTGCTGTGAGCACCATTGGCACATCTGCTAGAGTTTGTCCTTTCAATAGCTCAAGAGCGATGGGTATGTTTGCCATCGTCGGTTGACGTGACTTAACACGGTCGGGTGTTCTGCCGCCAGTCGACCTGACGTAGTAGAATATTTCCCCACGGGGAGCTTCAGCATGTGACGAGTGTTCGCCCGCCGGGATTATTGGTGGAATCTTGACGCGTATCGGTCCATCTGGTAAGTGCTGCACAGCGTAGCTGACCATGTTTGCTGAGGCGATTAGTTCGTCTAGGCGGAGTCGGAGGAGCGATCGTACGTCTCCCTCTGTGCGAGTTACGATATCAAACGGGACCTCATCGTAGGCCGCGTAAGGATCGTTGAGTCGGACATCTTGCCTTAATCCGAGGTACCTTGCCATCGGTCCTACTGCGCAGAGTTTCTCCGCGGTTTCCTGAGATACCTTGCTTCCCACATTCTCGGTGCGTTTGAGCATGGTTTCTTCAGTGTCGATTATGCTGCGGTAGTAGTGGGCTCGGTCAACTATGTACTTCATTCGCTCGACGACTCTTTGCGTCATGTTCTCTGGCATGTCGCGTCTTACGCCGCAGATTGCGTTGGTTGATTTGTGAACGCGGTTACCGCAGATTGCTTCGACGATGTCGAGTACGAGTTCGCGGTCATTCCAGACCCACATGAACAGGGTCTCGAAGCCCGCCCAGTGACCCATGAGGCCGACCCATAGGAGGTGGCTGTGAATTCTTTCTAGTTCGGCTATTATTAGTCGAAGATACTTTGCTCGCTTGGGGACTTCATAGATCGTCAACCCTTCCACTGCTTGACCGTAGCAGAGGCTGTGGACGAAACTGCAGATTCCGCAGGTGCGTTCGAACATGTACATGTTCTGAACCCAAGGCCTTTGCTCCGCAGCCTTCTCCAATCCCCTGTGAACGTATCCGATTCTTGGAATAACCTGAACGATCTTTTCTCCTTCCAGAATTAGTTTGAAGTATTCTGGTTCCTTCAGGGCTGGGTGGATTGGACCGAATGGGACGAGGTTCTCGACTGAGTACTCCATCAACCCAGCTGATGCTTCTTTTCGTTGGGGTTCACTCATTTCTTTTCAACCTCCAATTGTAATCGTTTTCGAATCTCTGCCGGCTTTGATGTCTTCAGTAGGGGCGGTGGTAAGTCGGCGGGCCAGTTGTCCGGGAGTAGAAGTTTCTGGTTGATCCATGGATTTCCCGCGAACATAAGCCCGAACAGGTCGTGAATTTCCATTTCGTACAGAATTGCGCCGGGGAGGATGCCTACAATTGAGTATGTGGAGGGTTGGGCTTTGGGTACTGTGGTTTTCACTTGGATCTTCAAGTTCTCCATGGAGAAGTGGTAGATGACTCCGAAGTTCTGGCCGAGGTCAAGGCCAGTTATCGTCGACAGCCACTGAATGTGCAGGTCTTTTACGACATGCGAAATGAAGTTCTGTATGTGGTCTTGGTCGACTTCAATGAAGATCTCGTCTTTTCGCCGCGTAGTTACTTTACCTTTTGCCTCGTCAGCGTACTTTTGGAGTTGCTGAACTAGGATTTCGCTCATTTTGCTTCCCCCAGCAGCTTAAGCACTCCGTACATGATTGCCTCAGGGCGCGGGGGACAACCGGGGATGAACATGTCCACGGGAACGACATCTTGCACGCCTTGCCCTGCGTTGTAGCATCCTTTGAAAACGCCGCCGGAAGCTGCGCACGCCCCAATAGCGATGACATGTTTGGGTTCAGGCATTTGCTCATACACCTGCCTCACCCGATCTTTGGTTTGGGCGTTCACGACACCAGTAATCATTAGCACGTCAGCGTGACGAGGGCTGGGCACTAGAACGGCGCCGAATCTTTCAATGTCATAGCGGGGAGTCAGGCATGCGACGAGTTCTATGTCGCATCCGTTGCACGATGAGGCGTTAATGTGGTAAACCCATGGCGAACGTTTCCTAGACCAGTTCGTTAAACGTTCAAACAATCTCCTCAACTCCCTCCATTAGATTTGACAAAATGAAGTTGGATACGTGCGAAGCAGCGTCATGAAGCTCAGGGGAGAGGTCCTCATCGAAATTCATCTCTTTCGGTTGAATCGCTAGGAGCCAAACCTGGCAACCCTTGAGCAATTGTTCCGCGAGGACCTTCAATGGGATTCCATGAGTTGTGAAGAATGGATAGTTCGTTTCCGCGACGGAGAGTAGATTGATTTCCCCTGGTTTCCCGCGCATCTCACAAGCATCAATGAACACAACATGTTGCAGGCCAAGCCTTGAGAGTCTGCCGATCAAATTCTCGACATCGTCTTCGGCGTCGAAGACGTATACATTTTCAGGGAGCGTTCCATCTGTCGCCTCAACGATTCTTTTTGCTATGAAACTGCCAACGTAGTCGTCTCCTCGAAACGGGTGGCCAACACCCACAAATGCTAGGTTCGACATGGAATCGAGGAGTTCTTTCAGTTGCAGCTCCCATTGAGCTTTAGCCGAGATCGTCTGTTCGCGAAGCCGGTGCGACTGTGTCAAATTCAGACGAACCTCAAATTCGGTGTCTGAACCTGATTCTACTTAAGAGGTCACAGTAGTTCCCGTGCCTGAAAAAAAGACGCTAACCCGAGGGAACTTTGGTACCTAGATTATATTCATTCTGAAAACTATTTTCTGATGCAAACGTCAACGAGTTACGCGAAAAACCACTTATTTGAGACTGTACCAAGAGTGTTTCAACGCCCCGCAAGCGCTGTGAAAACCGAAAATGTCCTCTGAAATTAGCAGCATGACTTTCGTAAACAGAATCTACCAGAATCTTGAGCAAGCGAACCACGCAGAGATCGAAGCACTCTACCATGACATCCTGGGCGCCGCTGTAATTCTACCATCCGGGGAAGGCCGTTCGAAAGGTGCGCTGAGTATTGCTTGCAGCGAAATGGCGAAGATGCGTGGCGGAAAACTCGTTTTAGACAGGGGCGACATCGGTTTTCCGGGACGAAACATTATCGAAGCAGCGCCAATACTCAAACAACGATTCGGTCAAGTCTGCCTGTTAATCAACTCAGGAAGTGGGAAATCTATGATGCCCCTCCTGGATGCGCAACAATTGGCGATGTACATCGCAGATCATGGAAATCCCCGCGACTTTCGCATCGACGTAATAACCTCTGCACGAGATTCACCAATCGGAACGCTCGGAACGAAGTACGGTAACGTGCTGCTCCTTAAAGGACGTGAGCCCGATGAGACGCCGACTGAGTCGAAGGAATTTCGAACGACCGGAATTCTTGAAGACCTTTTCATTCTCGGGACGGGTGTGCTGTTTCAGGCAATCGCTGAAGCGTTGAACGAAGAAGCATCGGCGGATACAGTGCTTCGGCGATCGAAGCAATTGTTTAGTGAGATTGGAGCATTGGTTGATCAAATGGTTGCCTCAGACTTCTTCAACGCTCTCGTCAATGCACTTGAACAGAGGCATTCATGTTTCTTCGTGGGATTGGGTAGCGGACGAGAGGTCGCTCGCATGACAGCAGTTCGTATCGGGCATGTCAAGAGGGCTATGGGTGACCAGATCTATGTGGCTGGGGAATCCAACACGCCGGCACCCCGCGCAGGCGATGTTCTGCTCGTTATTTCGAATAGTGGGGAGACGGAGATTGTCGCCGCTTGGTGTAAGAACTTCAAACGCATGGGCGCACTCGTCACATCAGTCGTAGGCAACCCAGATAGCACCATCGCGGCTAGTTCTGATTTGTCGTTCACGATTAAGGGTAATGGTGTTGAGGGAAAGCCGAACAGCTTCTACATCAAAACAGCCTTCGCGCTCAGCCCACTCCCAATCTACCTAGTCGAGAAGGTTGCGGAACGAGGATTGAGGTTACCTGAGTACATACTAAGATGGCATCATTCTGTTACCTCCTAAAACACGACTTAAGTTAATGGAGTTAACTCGAAGTCTGTTTTCTCCAGTTATCGTAGTCAGGTTGTAGAATCTTGGATTTCCGTGAAAATTGGAGTGATCTCGTTCGAGTTTACCGCCTGAGCTGCGAAGGTGAAGGTCCCGCGTTCTCGCATCTCGCGAGCGGCGCGGAGGAAAGCGTCCAGGGCTGCGCGGGCTAGGCTGCTACCCACGCTTATCCGTTTGACTCCAATCGCTGAAAGTTCAGCGAGATTAAGTCGAGAATCCTGCAGCCCCATCAATACGTTAACGGGACGGTGCACGGAATTGACGACCGCTACAATTTCCTCCTTAGTGGTTAGGCCTGGAGCGTAGAGGACATCTGCGCCCGCCTCCTCAAAGGCCTGCAACCGTTTGATCGTATCCCTAAGGTCAAGTCGACCGTGTAGAAAGTTCTCTGCGCGAGCGGTGAGGGTGAAGGTGAATGGAAGAGTGTGAACCGCATTTACCGCTGCCTTAACTCGTTCAACTGCAATATCGAGTTCATAGATCGGACTCTCAGCACGCCCCGTCGCATCCTCAATCGAACCACCGACAACACCAGCATTGGCCGCGAGCCTAATTGTTTCAGCTACAACGTCGGGCGAATCGCCGAAGCCGTTCTCAAGATCGGCGCTCACAGGTAGCTGAGTAGCTGAGGCGATTGAAGAGGCGTACGCTAACGTCCTCTCTCGACCTAAAGCGCCGTCCCGTGTCCCCTGCGAAAACGCGTGACCCATGCTAGTAGTAGCGAGCGCCTCGAACCCAAAGTGTGCCAACAACCGAGCAGTTCCCACGTCCCAAGGGTTCGGAATAATGAACGCCTCCTTACGCTCGTGAAGCCCACGGAAAAATCTCCCTTTCTCGGCTTGCGTCGCCATCGAGTTCCCACAGACGGTCATTCAGTGTTCTATCAACATAAACTCTGACCAACTGCTGCCTCGAATTCTTCTTTGTAAGTGAGTTCACTCTACGACTATCGTACGTACGGGGCGGAAGAGGCTTTCGTAGTATTCCCTCATCCAGGGAAGGATTTCGCGTCCGAGTAGATTTAGGAAGCGTTCTTCGATTGGGCTGGCGCTGTGTATGTAGACGCGGTCGAAACCCATCTTCAGAAATTCGCCTAGGCGTTTGATGATGTCGTCTGAGTCAGTAGTTATGAGCCATGAATCCTTGATCGTCTTTTCCTCCTCTGGACCGACTAGGGCTTGAAGTTCTCTCGGATCCCAGACTTGTTCGCGTTTTTCTTTTGGTATGGCGGTGGTGGCCCAGAACATGGCAGATTTCAAGGCGCGGTTGTAGTCTATGTCGTAGGCGACTTTGAACTCCATACTCTTGCTCAGCTTCGTTGGGTCGCGTGCGAGTTTGATGGCCGAGCGTTCCATGGTGTTAACGATTTTTCGGAATCGCTCTAGACCTCGCGGGTTGGTTAGGATGCCGTCAGCAAATTGTCCAGCCAACCTGGCTACGCGCTCGTTTGATGTGGCTAGGTAGATTGGGATTTTCGTTTTGGGCTTAGTGTACAATTTAGCGCGGTCAAGGTGGTAGTATTTCCCGTCATAAGTGACGAAATCGCCCCCCCAAAGTTTCTGGATTATTTCAAGCGATTCCTGAAGTCTTCCCACTTTTTCCTCAAACCCTTCCGGCCACGGATACCCCAATGGCCTTTCATTCATTGCGTGACCTGTGCCGATGGTTAGGAATATGCGGCCGGGGTAGAGGTTGTCGAGGGTGGCGAAGCCTTGCGCAACAATGGCTGGGTGGTAACGGAACAGGGGCGTAGTAACAGCGGTACCCACCTCCACCTTCCTAGTTTTCTCAGCGGCGGAGGCCATCCAGATCCATGGAAACCCCGCCTGTCCCGTGTCGCCCCACGGGTGGAAATGGTCGCTGGTGACTATGATGTCGAAGCCTACAACTTCGGCGTGCACCGCGTATTGAAGCAGGCGTTGAGGATCGTATTGTTCCTGCGCCGCCCAATACCCAAGCCGAAGCGTAGCTACCAACCAAACGCCCCTTGAATAATCACTCCATACGCGCAACCCAGCTTAAAGCTTGAGTTCTTGAACCATGTTTCGAACTTTCAATATCAGAATAAGAATGGTTTAACGCGTTACTGAAGTGGCGCGACAAGAAACATATCACGAATAATTCCTACCGGAACTGCAAGGAGTCTCTTCTGAGTTGTGAGATGGTTTTGTCATTCTTGAGTTAAGAGCGAGGCCGATTCGCGGTCGAGGAACATTTCGACATTTGATTTCGTGCGGAGAATTGATCCGGGGCAATTGGGTGTAACGGGGCCTTCGAGTGCGGCCTTAACGGCTTTTGCTTTGCGTACTTCAGGAACCACCGCTAAAACATGTTTCGCACTCAAGAGTGCAGGTACTGTTAGGGTGATGGCTTGTCGGGGGACGTCGTCTATTGTGGGAAAGTGTCCTTCGTGAACTTGCTGCATGCGGCATTCCCGGTCAAGAGTTACGAGTTTGAGGATTTCTTTGGTTTCGAAATCTGCTGGTGGGTCGTTGAAGGCTAAGTGTCCGTTCTCTCCAATTCCTAGAACGCATATGTCGGGCGGGAACTCCTGCAATAACTC
>DATIYC010000112.1:0-10507 GCA_035517955.1 Candidatus Acidiferrales bacterium
AGACCTAATCTACCCACCCACCGGCTGCCGTTTCCACCCACGCTGCCCGAAAGCCTTCAACAAATGCCCGGCCGCGAAACCAGGTATGATCGAGGTCGGACCGGGACATCTGGTCTCCTGTTTTCTCTACGGAGGTTAGAGTTTGGAAGAGTTACTGAAGACTGAGGATTTGTTCAAATGGTTCCCCATCCGAGGCGGCCTCCTGAGTCGGACGAAGGCGTACGTCAAGGCTGTTGATGGTGTCTCGTTGAGTGTACGGAAGGGAGAGACGTTTGGATTGGTTGGGGAGTCGGGCTGCGGGAAGACAACACTGGGCCGGGCAATTATGCGCTTAACAGAGCCTTCCCGAGGCTCAATCTCATTCGAGGGTAATGAGATTTCAAAGTTACGAGGACGCAGACTGAAGAAGCTCCGCAGCAGGATGCAGATGGTCTTCCAAGATCCCTACGCGTCGCTCGACCCGAGACAAAGCGTGAGGTCGGCCCTGCTTGAACCGATGCGGATTCACCACACCGTTCACTCGAAAGCGGAAGCAAACCGTGAGGCGGAGGAACTAATTGAGCGAGTAGGCCTCAACCCCGACCACTTGGCCAGGTTTCCGCACGAGTTCTCTGGCGGTCAGAGGCAGAGAATCGCCATAGCCATAGCACTAGCCGTGAAACCAACCTTCATCGTCCTAGACGAGCCCACCTCCTCCCTAGACGTATCCGTCCAAGCGCAGATACTGGAACTATTGAAGAACCTACAGCAGGAGATGGGACTCACATACATATTCGTCTCACACAACTTAGCGGTTATTCGACAAATGTGCGCAAGAACCGCCGTAATGTACCTTGGACGAGTTGTGGAGTTAGCGGACACGCAACGATTGTTCGAGAACCCGAAGCATCCCTACACCCACGCCCTACTCAGTTCCGTCCCGGTGCCTGACCCTGCAAAAAGGAAGCTGCTAGCAACGTTGCAGGGAGACGTACCCAGCCCAATAGCGATTCCTGTTGGGTGCAGATTCAGAACAAGGTGCACTTTCGCGACTGAGAAGTGTGCTACTGTTACGCCCCCAATGGTTGAGGTTGAGAAGAATCACTGGATCGAGTGCCACTACGACCTCAAGTTCACATAGCCAAACCGCGAGCCCCACACCTGATTGGAAGACTTTCGGTCGCGCTCATTGCTTCGGTTGCGGTACGGTCACCGCACTCTCTAGGACTACTAAAATTTCTGAGTCTTCTCTTTGATTTTTCAGGGCGTCGTCTAGAGCAGTTTGCACGTCGTGGTAGGGTTTGAGTCCGATGGCTTTTGGAATCGACGGATCCATACTTGTGACAGCGTATATGTCGATGTCTTGGAGCAGGTTTCGTAGTTTAATCACTTTGTGGCATCCAAACGGCCGAGCGCTTAAGTCAGCGTTAGAGGTTAACAGGTCGTAGAAGTTCTTGTCGCCTATACCCTCGGGACACCTTGAGACAAGAATCATTACTCCACCTTTCCTTACTGCGAGCTTGACGTTTTCAATCGACTTCTGGGATTGGTAGAGATCGATGTCGAGTGGAGGGGTGTTGACGGATATGACAATGTCCGCTTTTCTTGGAACCTGCGGGACGTAGATTTGGTTGGCGTAAGCCACGGCTTGATTGAATGAATCAACTATGTGCCCTGCACTAGCATAACTTACCTGATGTTTGTTGTTAAGAACGAGTTGAATTGAGAAGATGCTCTCGAATCGGTTGAATTTGTTGAGTGCTTCCATGAAGTCGTCGTGTACGGGGTTGCCGTCCAAAGCGAGAATCCTAGAATTCTCCTCCACTGCTAAAGAGTGATTCTTGACAACGGACTCGTAACCGGCCAAGGCGGGTAGGAGGAATTTTCTTCCGCCCGTGTATCCCGCGAAGTAATGTGGCTCAACCGAGCCAATTACGATTATGCCGTCAGTATCGAATAGATGTTGGTTTAGAAATAGTTGAGTTCCGCGACTGGTCTTGCCCATTTCTTTGAGCGAGTTCTTCTCTCGGCTGTTATGAATGGCAATTTTTCCGCCATAGGGTGGAGCGTCCCCACCGAATATCTGCTTCAACTCGTTCGCGTTGGGTGGTCGATGCGTCCCACTTGATATGATGGTGGTAACGTCTTTGCCGTTTAGGGGGAGGTGCCTCAAAACTTCATGGCTTGGTGTTGGCCGAGTGTGATCGTTAACGACCACGAGCAGTTTTCGCTTACTAGCAAGGAAACCCGGGAGACCCTCAAAAGCCAATGGATTTGCTATGGCTCGTGATACAGCATCAGGGTCGGATGGCGTGCTCCTAGGTGATACGACCCTGGCCTCTCGTCCTTCTCGGAAATTGAGTGGCATTGTTTCGTTGCCGAATGGGATCTGCATCCTTGCCCCTACACTGGAGCCGGATGGTGTCCCTTGACAAATAGCTTGTTCGCGAAATTCCCAGAGAGGATTATGACGAATTCGACCGCGTTGCACTCACACAATCCGAGCTGAGTTGTTTACTCTTAATGACTAGCGTGTTCAAGTTCGTGGCGATATTGAGCGACCGAGATGGGTGCTTGGACGGCGCGTTGTACAACCTCGGTTAGGGCTGGGTGGATATGCATGGCGTCAAGCAATGGACGGGCGCTTTGATCGCTCGTGTACATGAGATTTATGATTTCCTGAATTAGGACGGAGGCTTGCGGCCCGATTACGTGCGCACCAAGTATGCGAAGTGTGTCTCGCTCAAGAATTACCTTGACGAAATAATCCTTCACGGCCATCGCCTCACCCTTAGCCGTATCCTCATAACGCTCAAAACCAATCAACACCTTATCCTCACCTAACTGCTCAACCGCCTCCCTTTCCCTCAAACCTACGCCCGCTACCTCCGGATCGGTGAAGACGGCGTGTGGAACCGCATGATAATCCACAGGAACCTTACGTTTCAACACGGCGTTGTAGTAGACGATGCTTGTGTCATAGTTCGCCTTGTGTTTGAAGAGGAACTTACCATTAGCGTCCCCGAACGCCCATACGTTTGGCGCTGAAGTTTCAAGAAACTCACTCGTTAGCGTCCATCCGCGAGGGTCGGTTTTGATTCCGGCGCGTTCGGGGTGCAGGATGCTGGTTGTTGGGCCGCGGCCGGCAGCTATCATTATCTCCTGAACCAAAACTGAATACTCCTTGCCCGTTCCTCTATCCCTTGCAACCACCCTCTTCATTCCGTCCGTCATCGAGACCTCTAAGACCTCATGGTTCGTTAAGATGGTGATGCGTTGCCCGAGTTCCTTCTTAGCGAGCGCCGAGACTTCCGGCTCCTCTTGCGGAAGGAATTGTGGGTTTCTTCCGATTATGGTGACCTTGGAACCCATTGCAGAGAGGAAATGGCCGTACTCGGCTGCGATGTAGCCGCCCCCGACGATTGCGATGCTTTCAGGTAGTTTTGTTATGTGGAGGATTGTGTCGCTAGTCTGGTACCCAGTCTCGTTCAATCCCTTGATGGGTGGGATTATGGCTTGTGATCCGATTGACAACAGAATCATCTTGGCCTTTATCGTTTCGTCTTGAACTTTCATGGTGTATGGGGCGGTGAATTCTGCGGGGGCAGGGTAATAGTCTAAGTTGGGCGCGGTCGACAATCCCTCTCTTATTGATTCAATGTCCCGATCGATTATTGTCCGCATCCGTTCCATGACGCGTTGAAAGTTCACGCCTTTCAGGTCTACGTCGATTCCGAACTTGTTTGCGGTTTGGATGGTACGGATTACTTCGGCCGGGTAGAGGAGGATTTTGGAGGGGATGCAGCCGCGTGTCAAGCAGATACCCCCAGGTTCGTCTTTGTCGATGACTGCCACCTTGAGGTTGGGATTCCGTTGAATCATCCCATCGACAACGTACATGGCTGAACCTGTTCCGACCACGATAACATCATACTCTTTCAACAACAGTCCCTTCACAATGTAGCGTAGGTTTGGCTTACAGCCTCTCGAGCTCGATGAACGTTGCCTTGATGGAAGCGCCTGTTTGTTTTAATACGGCTCTTCGGCTTTCCGTCTTCGTGAACAGTTAGGATGTGGTTCTGTGTCCGAACTGTGGAACCCGTGGGAAACTTCTGCGTCATCTTTCCCTGAAAAGGGCGATTCATCAGACAAATTCCGTTTCCTATTGAACTACGCCATCCTAGCCCCATCCGGACACAATTCCCAGCCTTGGCTCTTCAACATCATCGGAGATGAGTTGGAACTTTACGCGGACCGAACCCGCGCGTTGCCAGTTTGCGACCCAGCGGATCGAGAGTTGGTGATTTCATGTGGCGCCGCTCAGTTCAATCTACTAACTGCCCTTCGTCATTTCGGATACTCGGGGAAGGTTCGAAGGTTTCCTAAGGCTGACGAGCCAGACTTGTTGGCGACGGTTGGGTTTGGGGACCGAAGGAAGCCGTCTGCTGAGGATGAGTTGCTTTTCGGCGCCATACCTAAACGTCGAACGAACAGGATGCCTTTCGAGACGCGTCCAGTCCCTTCCGAGCTATTGAAGGAGTTGGAGGCCGCGGCAAAGGCGCAAGGCGCTTGGTTGCACATATTCCATGACGATGCGGTTCGTAGCAAGGTCGCTGACTTGATTGCGGAGGGAGACCGCGTTCAAATGGCCAACCCGAACTTTCGCCGCGAACTCGCAGCCTGGATCCACCCGAACAGATCAGTAACTCATGATGGAATGCCTGCTTACGCGCTTGGCCGCACCGGACTCAGCTCTAATATTACCCCACTAGTGGTTCGAACTTTCGATTTAGGTAAGGGACAGGCGGCTAAGGACCGTGGGCTTGTGGCTGGGTCCCCAGTGTTGGCTTTGTTAGGATCTGAGGGTGACACTCAGACGGATTGGATGGAAGTCGGACAAGCGTTAGACAGCGTTCTCCTCCATGCGAGAGCGAACGAGGTTTGGGCCTCATTCCTTAACCAACCCATCGAAGTCCCCGATCTGCGAACTAAGTTTCGCGAATTGATGAACGTCGGCGGGTTCCCTCAAATTCTCATCAGGATGGGGTATGGTCAGGAGGTGAAGCCGACACCTCGCCGCACTCCAGGAGAAGTTCTGATGAGACCACTCAGATAACCAACTATTTCATCGATGGCCAGTGCCCATCCGCGGGCTGAGAGTCTGCTCCACTGGACTTTGAGGGGTCCACAAAGTCTAGACCCCTAATTGTTCTACAAAGCTACGAAGTGGAAGCAATCTTAACCGTCCATATGGATGCCTGCATTCAGTGATTTTGGATGACTAGAGGATGTTGGTCATGTGGTGCCCACATACCAGACGAAGCTAGATTTTGTTCGACGTGTGGCGCGCGGAACGAAGTTATGGTACCCGTAGCCGCGGTCTCAGGAGCATTTCCTGTTGCTGCTCCTGTGGCTCCAATTGCTACGGTTCCTGTAGCTGCGCCAGTCACACGTACCGTGCCTGTGGCTATCCAGACAGCTATACCGACGGCTGTTCCCACAGTAAAACCTGTAGCGGTTCAACCTATTGTGGTTCCAACCGCAAGATTGCCGGACGCCGGCGATCGCCGCTTGAGCTTTTGCAACCGATGTGGAATCAACATTCCATTCGGCGAAGCGAAAGCCTTCATGGGATTAGTCATGTGCTCTGACTGTTTTGCGGCAGAGCCCATACCCAAACGTGCGATGGCTGTCCCAGCAATAACGTACGCAGTGATGCCAGCATAGCAGCACAACCTGGAGGGGCACCGTCTCCAATCGACCGTCCAACACGGTCGCAAAAAAGGTGCCCCAGTCCTCCAGGCTCTCCAACCTACTCCCTTCTCTGGTTTAGTTCCACTATGCCGTATGGTACTTGTTCATAGTCAATGTGTCACATTTTCAGGACGCCAGCGCCTGTTCTGTACGATCTTCAGGATACGGGTATGCTACCTAGGAAGCGGCATTGCTGTTGAATGTGCGTTAGCGCAGTCAACGCGTAGGTGGATCCCCCTCTCGAAAAGAGAGTGGGTTACAGCGCCAAGAAAATCGATCCGTACCGCTCTATGATCAGAGGAAACGTTTTGAGCGCTGGTGGATGATTCGTCCAGAACGCTTTTTATCGGATTTGGCTTTGCCGAGTCAAGAATTGCGTTTACGATTGCCCAAATTATAGGATGCGATTGATGAAATGGATCGTCGGGCTTTCCTCAAACTAGCTTTTGTTGCCTCAGCCGGAACCGTCGCAGGCTACTACGGACCCGAACTACTATCCATGGCCAACTCCTCCGTCCGATCCCTCTCAGCAACACCGCAATCCGACCCACTAGTGCCGATGAATGATAATTGGCAAATCCCGCATCTTCTTAGACGTGCGGGGTTCGGCGCGTCCCCAGACGAGCTCTCCTCATATGAGAACCTCGGCGTAACCACCGCGATCAACAACCTAGTCAACTACCAAACAATCGACGACAGCAGCCTCCCAGCCCAACCGGATATCACGATGGCGTTGACACGTAAACCTAGCCCAAGCGAAATCTCAAACCTGGTCTGGTGGTGGGTTGATCGAATGATCCAAACCCCTAGGCCATTGGAGGAGCGCATGGCACTCTTCTGGCATAACCACTTCGCAACAGCAATCTACAAAGTCAGAAGCCCATACCTCATGTTCAAACAAAATCAACTCCTCAGAAATAACGCGATGGGAAACTTCCACGACCTCCTCATGGGAATCACGGAAGATCCGGCCATGCTGATTTGGCTTGACGGAGCCCGGAGCACGAAGAACGCCCCGAACGAAAATTACGGACGCGAAGTGATGGAGGTGTTCACAATGGGCGTAGGCAACTATACGGAGGACGATGTGCATGCAGCCGCCCGAGCCTTCACTGGCTACCGGATCAACAAGTCTGGTGACTCTTACTTCAACCCTAACCAGCATGATGACGGATCAAAGACGTTTCTTGGCCAAACGGGCAACTTCGGCCCACAAGACATCGTCAGAATTCTCTCAACAAATACTGCAACTGCCAAATCGATATCCACGAAACTCTTCGAATACCTCGCCTACCCAAACCCGAGCAGCGATATTGTCGATCAACTTGCGAACGTGTACACGAATTCGAACGGGAACATTAAGGCTGTTGTTGAGGCTATCCTCAACTCAGACGAGTTCTGGTCAGATCAAGCTCACCTCGGCCTAGTGAAAGGGCCCATAGACTACGTCACCACAGCCGTACGTTCACTCGGAGCGACCATTAACCAGAAGGCAACGGTTGCAACACTGAACAACATGGGACAATTACCGTTCGATCCGCCAAGCGTTTTCGGTTGGCCATCTGGAACGGCATGGATCAACACCTCAACAATACTTGACCGATACAACTTACCATTACTCCTACGAGGAGCGGACGGTGCAATCTCCGCGCTGCAAGATGGCAGTTCGGTTGATGATATTTCCCGTGTCCTTTATCCCGAGGGTTTACCCTCAGACGTTCTTCAAGTTATTCAGAACTCAACTAACTCCTACTCCAACAATGCGGAGCAAGTTAGGAATTCAATCCGTCTGACGATGTCCACTCCATATTACAATTTGAATTGAGGATGAGCTGAATGCCACTAAATGTTGGTCGTAGAATGTTTCTGCAGCAGATGGCGCAATCCGTAGGCAACGTTCCATCACTTAACCCGCTGAGCTTCGGACCAAGAATCCTTGATCTAACCACACTGCTGCCGCAAGATCAAATTGACGATTTGAAGAACCGCACCCTCGTTGTAGTTCAACTAAGTGGAGGAAATGATGGAATAAACACCCTCGTCCCTTACTCACAACAGGAGTACTACGACGCAAGACCAAACCTCGCCTTGGATAAGAGCGAGGTTCTCCAACTCGACGGAGATGTTGCGCTACACCCAAACATGACTGGCCTTCAATCCCTCTTCAAAAGCAACCATGTCGCAATAGCACAGGGCGTTGGTTATCCCAACCCGAACAGGTCACACGCCGAGTCCATGGCAATATGGCAGACCGCCGCCCCAGACCAATCGGAAAGCACTGGCTGGCTCGGAAGATACCTCGACGGTGCACGCAGCGTGGATAACACAATAAACGCAGTTGAACTAGACACTTTGCTCCAACCCACGATGGTTGGCGCGAATCAACGTGCAATGGCTATACAAAACCTGCAAACCTTCAAAGTACAACCCCTCATGAAGACACAGGCGCCGTCAGTCGACGAGTCCACCATCAAGGCCCTAGACTCCATCGAATGCAATTCATGCCAAGAATACAACAACCTCATCAACGCAATGATGGAAGCCGGCTTAGACGCGCTCACCGCCTCGGACATAGTTCAACAAGCCTCAGCAGGATACCAAACCTCGGTCGATTACCCCAAAAACGACTTCGCAAATAGGCTCAAACTTGCTGCCCAAATCATGTCCTCAAGCCTCAAACCCACAATCGTCTACCTCCAAATTGGAGGATTCGATACGCATGCGAACCAAAAGAATACGCAGGCAAATCTCTTGAAAACCGTCAGCGACGGCATCAACGCATTCTACCAAGACATGACCTCGAAAGACAAGGCAGATGACACATTGATTATGACGTTCTCAGAATTTGGCCGCCGTGTTAAGGAGAATGGGAGTCAAGGCACTGACCATGGAACAGCGGAGCCTATGTTTCTTGTAGGCGGAAGAGTGAATGGCGGCCTATACGGAACGTACCCGAGCCTCTCCAACCTCGATAGCAACGGTGACCTACAATACACAGTTGACTTTAGGCAGGTCTACACGACGGTACTTCAAGACTGGTTGGGCGCTGACCCGTCGCAAATCCTCAACTCACCATTCCAGAAACTAAACATGTTCTAGGATCCGAAACCGTTCAGATCACCATGGGCCCTGACCAGTCGCTCCCTATTCTTTACTCTCCACTCCTTCTCCGATAAGTGTCGTAAGCACGGCTCCCAAGCCTATCCACACGGCTGCGGCAATGAATGTTTCAGAATATCCGACATAGAATGAGATAAGCCCCGAAACGAACGAGCCGAGCATCGTAGCCATACCAACTAGAGCGCTGAAGACGCCAAGCATAGAACCCTGGTTGCCCTTGCCTAACGTATTGAAAATCATCACGTTCGAAGCCGCATAGTAAGCAGCATAAGCAATTCCTGCCCCCAACGGATAGAATACAAGCGCAACACCAAGGTATGGCAAACCTCCGACAAATGCTATCGCGATACCAAATGCGAGGTGGCTCCCGCCTCTCAAGAGGAGCCCTTGCGTTGCTGTTCGCCTGATGCCTCTGTGCTGAATTTGCTTGGCAAGGAAGTTGAACGCGATATCTTGAATCAACATTCCAGCGAGTAGCACTAGGAAGACTTGGCTAGTGGAAATGTTGGCGTAGGCAAGGGAGGGTACGAGTGACGTGTTGAAGATGCCGCTTGCGAAATAGAAGGCTCCCACAGATGTATAGATTAGCGCAGGCTCTCTCGTCATCCCGAACTTGGCGTTTCGGAAGATTCTCAGGAAATCAATAATCTTCGGCACTTTCAGGAAGAGCATGGGCAAGTATAGTAGTCTATGGAAGAGGCTCTCCCTGATCATGGCAATCATGGAGCGCTCGAAAACAGATGTTCGACCCTTTATCATCTGAATTGAAAGGACGGCTGAGGCTAACGCGAGTACTCCCAACGGTATGACCAGCACTTGCAACGGGAAAAATCCTGTCCAACCCACGCTCAAGAAAAGACCAATCGTGACGCCAATACTTGATATCATTGAGAAACGCGAGAAAACAGAGGCCCACTTAGACTTGGGTTGGGTTTCCATTATGAGAAGGTTGAGTGGAGTTGCGAACGCAACCGATAGAAAACCAAACCCTGCGTAGATGAGTTCAACTCCGTAGATTGTTTTGATTATGTCGAAAGCGAATATGGACGCTGCGACTGCAACATAGCTCAACACGATTAGAGCCTTTCTTGTATGAATGCGATCGGTTATGAAACCCCAGAAGATCGAAGCCGGAATTGTAACAGCGTTGAAAAGTGTCGTAGCAAGAGCAACATCTAGAACGGAACCATGAAGTTGGTAAATGTAGAGTGCGACGAAGGTACTGACTGGCCCCACTGCCATGTTGATGGGAAGCACGGAGTAGATCCATCGAGAACTCGCCGAACTTCCCGCGGAGTCAGATGTCAATCAACATCACGATGCTGCAAACAATTGCTAGGGTTGCAAGCTCTGCATCTAATGAACATGCCCCAGCCAACGGCTTGTAAAACGCTGATAATTGTTTCACTCACTTCTTGGATTTGAATCTGATTCGTTTCGATGTACTTTACAGTAAGTTAATCCGATAATCGACAAGGAAATTGAGAAACTTGACAAGTAGAACCAAGTCAGTCGCGTTTATTGCGTCGATGTCCGCAGCGAACGCGGTACTTCGTCTCGCGCTTGCTGGTGGACCACCTAATGTTAAACCAACTGCGTTTCTTACGATCATTGCAGGAGTCGTTGCTGGACCGGTTTCAGGGTGCTCGGTAGG
>DATIYC010000113.1:0-17731 GCA_035517955.1 Candidatus Acidiferrales bacterium
TCGAGAACTGGCAACGGGTATCATTCAACGATCCAGATATGCTATGAAGAAGCTCTTGAAAATCCAAGGCATCAAGACACCCATCTTCCAATCCTCACACTACCAAGAATTCACGGTGAACTTCGAAGAAACCGAGAAGAGCGCTGAGAAGGTTAACAGGAGCCTGCTCGAACGCGGAATTCAGGGTGGAAGAACACTACGGAACGACTTCCCCGATCTAGGAGACACTAGCCTATTTTGCGTAACCGAGGTTCACTCGAAATCTGACATCGACAACCTCGCCCAATGCGTAGAGGAAGTGGTCTCTAGTTGACACCCAACACAGACTATCACGCCGCCTCGTGGAACGAACCCATAATCTACCAACTCTCCCAGAAAGGCCGACGAGGCTCAGCGATTCCAACAGTTGAACAAGAGGTTCGGGAAGCAGCGGGTGACGAACTAGAGATTCCTGCTTCGATGCGAAGGAAGAACGCGCCAAAACTGCCGGAACTTTCAGAGCCTCAAGTGATACGCCACTTCCTGCGTTTATCTCAGGAAACGTTCGGAGTTGACTCTGGAATTCATATTCACGGCACGTGTACAATGAAATACAACCCGAAAATTAACGAGGCAGTCGCGAGATCACCGAAAGCCTCGGATCTTCATCCCCTACAAAGCGAAGACACCGTTCAAGGCACGTTGGAGATCATGTTTCAATTGAAGAAATGGCTTTGCCAGATTTCTGGCATGGATGACTTTTCCCTCCAACCCCGCGGTGGCGCGCACGCGGTATTCACGAACGCTCTGATGATCCGTGCATACCACAAAACCAACCATGAAGCTGAGGAAAGAAATGAAGTGATTACCACTGTACACTCTCACCCGTGCAACGGTGCCTCAGCGGCGCTGGCTGGTTACAAGGTCATCACACTCTACCCCAACCCAGACACAGGATGCCCAGATATCGAGGCCTTGAAAGCAGCCGCGTCAAAGCATACTGCTGCGCTCATGATCACCGACCCCTACGACACAGGCGTCTTCGACCCGGCAATCGACGAGTACATCAAAATCATTCACGAAGCCGGCGGATTAGTAGCTGTAGATCAGGCGAACGCCAACTCCCTTCTCTGCAAACTCCGAATCGGCGACGTGGGCGCCGACCTCTGCCACTTCAACCTCCACAAAACCTTCTCCGCACCCCACGGCTCAACCGGCCCAGGAAGCGCACCAGTCGGCGTCAAAACCCAGTTAACCAGATTCCTGCCTGTTCCAACCGTTGAGTTCGACGGAAGCAAATACCACCTCAACTACAACCGCCCCGAGAGCGTCGGCATGGTAGGAGAATTCTACGGCGTTGTTCCAAACATTCTGAAAGCCTACACATGGATAATGAGCATGGGTGAGGACGGACTGCGTGAGGCTTCCGAGATTGCTGTCTTGAACAATAACTACCTGATCAAGAAGCTGAGTAAAGTAAAAGGAATCACGCTACCCTGGGCAGAGAAGCAACCAATTCGACTTCAGGAAGCACGTTTCAGCCTCGGTAAATTGAAAGAAGAAACCGGAGTCGGAGTTAACGACGTCAACCACCGAATAATTGACTTTGGAATACAAGACTCTGAAACAAGCCATGAACCATGGTTCATACCAGAACCATTAACTCCGGAGCCACCTGAAAGCACATCCTTGGAAGACATTGACCAATTCGTTCAAACCATAGACCAAGTGTGCCGTGAAGCGTACTCAAATCCTGAAAATGTCAAAAATGCGCCTCACCGCGCCTCAATTACCAGAATGGACTTGACGGCCTCCTCGGATTCTAAGAAGTGGGCTATGACCTGGCGTGCTTATGTTAGAAAGCATGGAGTTGGACGCGAGAGCTGAACCGTATTTCGTGGTGTCAGCCGGGGAGGGTTAGGCTGGGTGGGCAGTGGAGGCAGACTTCGTGCGACCCTGCTCCGCAGAGTGTGCATGTTCCGCATTCATTGCCGTAACTGTCGCGGCATTCGGCGCATCTTCCGATCGTACCCAAACACTTCTCACCTCCCGGTAAGTGATCCTTTGCTAATTCACCAAGTGGGAAGTTTTCCTGCGCAGAGGTCTTGCAGCGCTAGCCATCGTGCGTCTACTTGACTCTTGAGCGCTGCTAGTTCTTCCGCGTACTCTGGCTTGAATAGGTGGCTGAATCGGCCTTGCATTTTCAGGAAGTCGTCGAGGGGTGTCTGGTGCGGGTTGACGTTTAGTTTGTACTTGCCTTTTTCGACTTCGTAGAGTGGGAAGTAGCGGCTTTGTACTGCTAATCGTCCCATTTTGATCGTGTCCTCCGTCTTGAACCGCCAGCCTAGTGGACAGGGGGCTATTGCGTGTATCAGCGCTGGGCCTTGAACGTCAGCTGCTTTCTGCACTTTCGTGATGAAGTCACTCCAGTAGGTTACACAGGCGGTTGCGGCGTAGTCTACGTGGTGGGCTAGGGCGAAGGCGACTAAGTCCTTCTTTGGTCCGAGTTTTCCAGGCGATTGTTTTCCGACAGGTGTGGTGGTTGTCCATGCGCCTTCGGGTGTTGCGCTTGAGCGTTGGATTCCGGTGTTCATGTAGGCTTCGTTGTCGTAGCAGATGTAGGTGAAGTCGTGTCGACGTTCGAACGCTCCGGATAGTGCTTGTAGGCCGATGTCGAATGTTCCTCCGTCCCCGCCGAGAATGATTAGGTCGAAGTCTCGTTTCTCGCCGGGTGGTCGGGTTTTGAGGTAGGTTTCGATGCCGCTGGCTATGGCTGGGGCGTTTTCGAATAGGCCGTGAGCCCATGGTACTTTCCATGCGGTGAAGGGGTAGATGGTTGAGGCGACTTCCATGCACCCAGTGGATTGTACGACGTAGGTGGGGCGTTTCATGGATTTCAGAGACATTCTGGCGGTTATGGCACCACCGCAGCCCGCGCACATTCTATGTCCTGGGCCATAGAGTTCTTCGACGGATAGTTCTGCTAACTTTGGCATTTTACTCTCGCACTCCTACAAACTCCATCTCCAAACCAGTAGGCCTAGACGTGGCCTCCAATCCAGTCCGGAAGATCTTCTCAATGCTGTCAGGTGAGAGATCGCGTCCTCCCAACCCTGCAACAATGTCCAACACTTTTGGTTGCTCCGAGCGGTTGTATAGAGAGCAGACGATGTCGCTTGCTAGTGGGCCTGTATGTGCCCCAATGCTAAGCGCCCTTTCCAACACTATGACAACATCAATATTTTCTAGCAATTTTCCAACCTCATCGTGTGGAAACGGCCTGTAGCTAGCAATCTTTAGCGTTCCCACGGGTAGGCCTTTCTTGCGAAGGTTCCTTGCGACCCACCTTATTGTACCTGAGGCACTTCCGAGTGAGACAACTGCCACCTTCGCATCCTCCAGCTCGAATGGGACGTAGCGTGCGTACTTGCGACCGACGACATCGGCAAATTCCTGTGTAACCTCGTCAATAACTCCAGGAACGTGGCGCATCGCATCCTCCTGCTGCCGCTTGAATTCAGAATAGTAATCAGGCAGCGTTAGGACGCCGAAGGTGCTTGGTTTGTCCGCATCCAATTTGAGCGTTGCTTGTCTAGGTGGTAGGAATTTGTTGGCTATTGATTGGTCGATTAGCGAGATTGGCTCTACGGAGTGAGTGATGACGTACCCGTCCATGCATACGGCGAAAGGTAACGAAACACGCTCGTCCTCTGCGACTCTGTAGGCCTGCATAACCCAGTCGTAAGCCTCTTGGGCGTTCTCAACGTAAAGTTGGATCCAGCCGCAGTCCCTCGAACCCATCATATCGGAGTGGTCGCCATGGATGTTTATTGGGGCGGATAATGCGCGGTTTGCGACTGCCATTACGATTGGGCATCGGAGGCCTGAGGCTAAGTAGAGAACCTCATGCATTAGTGCTAAGCCTTGGCTTGAGGTGGCTGTGAATGCTCGGCCCCCGGCTAAACTCGCGCCAACGCACGCGGACATGGCCGAGTGCTCTGATTCTACGTTAACGAAACTTGCCTTCGTATCTCCTGCCGCCACGAGATCACTTAGCCGTTCGACGATAACGGTTTGTGGGGTGATTGGGTAGGCGGATACGAAATCAATGTTTGATTGAACCGCAGCCTTGGCTATTGCTTCGGACCCGTTCATCGGAACTAATTCGACTTTCTTAGTTTGAGACATTTCTAGTGCTCCTCAACCATCGTAATCGCTTTAACTGGGCATTCTACGGCGCATATGCCGCAACCCTTGCAGTAATCATAATCGAACGCAATGTGCTTGGCCTCTCGTTTTATCGCGGGCTCTGGGCACCAGATCCAGCAGAAGAGGCAGTTGGTGCACTTCGACTCTTGTAGCGTTGGGCGTTTTGTGCGCCAGTCGCCTGTGTGAAACTCCCTGGCTGAGCCGGGGGTTGTTATTACGGCGCCGCGTGTGAGAGATTTCCAACCAGGTTTTTCGGCGGTGCTCATATTTGGCGAACCTCCTTGAACCCAGCTCGGATCATCTTAGCGTTCGTCTCACCCATCGCTCCACGAAAACGTTGCTTGACGACGGATTCGAGCGAGTCGACGGTAACGTATCCAGTTGCGCCAGCCAATGCCCCAAGCATAATTGTGCTGACGGTTGGTGTTCCGATTAGGTCAACGGCGATCTTTGACGCGTCTATAGCGTATGAGGCCACGCTGGCTTGGTCGCCTGCTTTCTTGACTGCGGGCGACATCTTCTCATCCGAGTTAACTACGAAGAAGCCTTTCGTGACTAGGCCTCGTGTGATTGGGACGGTTTCGAGTAGGCTGTTTTCGAATACGGTTACTGCGTTTGGTGTGTAGACTTGGCTTCGTATCTCGATAGGGCCGTCGTCGATGCGTACGAAGGCTGAGACTGGGGCTCCGAGCCTTTCGGGGCCGAAGTCTGGGAAGGCTTGCGCATATTTGCGGTCAACGATGGCTGCCTGTGCGAATAGGCGGCTTGCGGTTAGGATACCTTGGCCTGCACGGCCGTGAAATCGTATCTCTTGCACGTTTATCTGTCTCCGGTAATGAAATTGAGCTTGGAGTAAATGCTAATTATAGTACCGCATAATTTCTATATACGGCAATTACTCGTCGCGAACGGTCAAACCCTATGTTAGAACCGGCCAAAAACAGTCGAATCCAAGGGGAAGAATTGAACGAATAAATTCACTTCCTCAAATCCTGGAAGGCTCACTCCGAAATTGCTTAAGAAAACAACCTACACTGCATAAAATGTCTTCAGTCGGGGAGTCCACAGCGTTTACCAGACCCAAGATCGCCAAATCACACTTTCCAATTCGCGTTTGCAATTCTCGAACATAGCGCAGCGTCGCGTTGACCACGCATTTTTCAAACTCGCTCGCCTCTTTCATCTGCTGAAAAGCTAACCGAACCCAAAACTTAAAGCAAAACACGAAACACGAAACGACCTTAGGGCCTGTAGCTCAGACTGGCTGGAGCACACGACTGATACGCTACGCTTTAGAGATCGTGGGGTCGCCGGTTCGAATCCGGTCAGGCCCACCATTCCTACAACCGTTAGTTAGTAGGAAGAATACCTACGCAACTCGCGACTAAAAATTCTATCAAATTTCTGATATGAGCGACTTCGACTATGATAAGGAGCCGAACTGGGATGTGGCCGCTAGAGACCACATCGGCCAATACGTCCCGTCTCATCGTTTAGGAACTACTGATCGGTATCCTCACTAGGAGCGATTGATAGCGTGATTAGTTTCTCTGCTCGTAGTATGCCGATCTCAGTTGGCTTCCCGATCGCTTCTTTCGTCAATAGATGACGGAGGTCGTTGTGGCTCGTGATGTGTCTTTTGTCGAAGGTGATTAGGATGTCTCCCACAACTAGCCCTGCTTTGTTGGCCGGGCTTTCGGGTTCGACTTCAACGATCATTAACCCCTCATCTTGGTGTATGTTCGGTTGACTGGCCAGACGCGTCGGGAGAGTTATTGCGTCGGTGGCGATTCCGAGGTGTGCCACTCTAATTCTTCCGTCGTTTACGAGTTCGTTAACGGTGGTTTTGATGGAGTTGATTGGGATGGAGATGCCGCGGGAGTTTGCATATGCGGCATTAAGCCCGATCATCTTGCCTGACGCATCCACTAGCGGCCCTCCAGAGTAACCTGGGTTCAAGGGCGCGTCTGTGACTATGAAATTCTCGTGCGCCCCAGGTCCCCAACCCAACATGGCTTTGGCGGTTGTGACGATCCCGGATGTGGTGCTAGGGTTTTTGCCGAACGGGTTTGCGAATGCGAAAACCAACTGTCCCACTTGTACCGACTCCGAATCTCCAACGTCAACTGGTGTCAAGCCAGTTTGGTCGACTTTCAGCAATGCCATATCCGAGTAAGGGTCGTGCCCAACTACTCTAGCCTCAAGCCTCCGACCGTCGCGTAAGCCAACCTCTACACTGCCGGCTCTTCCTACAACGTGGCTGCAAGTGACGATGTAGCCGTTCTCGCTCCAGATCACTCCAGAGCCGAACCGACCTCTCGCCCTAACTCTAACAACTGACGCGCCAACCTTCTCGGCCAGCTCCGTCATTGCTTCAGAAAACGATTCCAGTATTTGCAAGGAACCAACTTTACTCATTTGCATATCGCCGTAACAATATGGACTGAATGATTTACTGACGAAGGATACGGGATAGCCGGTCACATGGAAATATGACTAGCCAGAAGTGGATTCAGTCACCAGCGCATCTATTCAATGGTCATTTGAATTTGATTGAACCATCAGAATCGATTCTAACTCTGACCGCAGCGATCAGATGATGCCTGCGGATTCTGCCCCGGCGCCTAGCTCGAAGTACAGCGAGGATTGAGTCGGCATTCATCTTCACTTTGATTCGGAGGATATCGGCTCGTCGTAGGATCATTGATGTGGCTTCAAAAATACTGACTCCGCTAGGAATGACGAGTTCCTTCGATCCAGATAGCTCCTCTATTGCGGAGATTGTCGCCTTCGCCGCCCTCAAGTTCTGGTGAGCTCTATGCTCGAGAATAGTCACGTTCTCGCGCGTAGTATGAAGCCTCTTCGCGACCTGTGCTTGAGTCAGTCCTGTGGAGCGAAGTCTTAGGACGTGCCATTGTCTCTGTGTTAGGACTGTACCCGGTGGTTTGAATTTTGTCAGATGGGCAACCGTCCTCTAATCAATGAATTAGTCAGACATTTAGTAATAAATGTAAGTGATTTCGCTTACCAAGGCTTATAGCGTTAACCACTTTCTAGCCGCATCATCAATGAAGGTTTGATCTATGTCAAGCTCTCTAGGCAGGAAGGATATTCGACTAGTTGCTGCCGTTGCAATTATCGTAATTGTAATTGGTGCCATATTTGCTTACTATTACTACTCGTCAACTTCAACAGTGATGAGCTCGACATCGTCAACGATTATTTCCGAAACCAGCACGTCCTCAGCGTCCACTCCATTGATATTGTACTCAGCGGATGCATACGTAGCTGAGTCGTCGGTTCTCGAGAGTGCTTTTACTAGTGGCACGGGTATTGGAATGTCTCCGCCGAAAGCTGCCGGATCCCTGCTTCTCGCACGACAAATATCGCAAGGAAATCCCGTAAGCGTCTTCATATCAGTCGCACGACCAGCGGTTGAACCGCTCTACCTCGGAAACGAATCATCGGGATGGGCTATCGCTTTCGCCACCGACCAAATGTCCCTCGCATACTCAAACGCGAGCCTGCAAAACTCTGCAGCAAACTCCACAGTCAACGCATACAATTCCGCTGTCGCCTCGAACACAACTCAAGGATGGAACAACTTCTTCTCTCTACTAAGTTCGGGATCAGTCAAGGTGGGGTTTGGAAACCCTAACGCAGACCCAGCAGGGTACAGGGGATGGATCGTGCTGGAAGCCGCAGGGCAAGCCTACGCCCAAAATTCCAGTTTCTTTGCGAGTAGAGTAGTCTCCAATGGAGGAAACGTTACTGGCGCAAGCGCGGCCGACTTAGTCGGCCCCTTGGAAACTGCACAAATCCAGTTTCTCTTCATCTACAAATCCGCAGCTATAGCCCACAAACTCAACTACCTGCAACTACCTGCCCAAGTAAATCTCGGTAGCTCCAAATACTCAAAATTCTACTCAGAATTTTCATACAAAATATCTAGCGGAGTGCAGAAGGGCGGGCTGATTGCCCTTTACATTACCGTACCCAAGGACAGCACTGACACAGTGGATTCGTTACAGTTTGTAGTTTTCGTGGTGAAGCAATCACCCACTCTCTTGTTACCGTTCGGACTTGTTCCCATGACGCCGGCTCGACTTTACAACAGTACGACCGTTCCGCAACCGCTTCAAGAGCTTGTTACTGACGGTTTCCTTCAACTCAGCGGATCGCTCTGAGAAAATTGAACTGGCTCAGAATAATCTCAGCGGTGTCCCTAGCCCTACTAGTAATTCCGGTATTTCTCTTACTCTACGAGGGCTTCGGCCCCCTTCGAGAACCTGTAGGGTACAGCCTCAACGTATTCAGATCCGTAGAACTCACGTTGATCTCGTCCGCGATTGCCGCAGTAGCCTCGGTTGTGCTCTTCACTCCGCTCTCCTACTATTTCGCTAGAAACAAAAACAGTATCGGAGAAACACTGTCCGACATACCCGCCTCAATCCCACACCCCATCATCGGCGTCGCGATTCTAGTCCTCGTCAGCCCCCTAACCCCCTTCGGGAAATTCCTGATCTCAATCGGCATAAACTTCTTCGACTCAGTTCTCGGCCTCATCGTAGCACTCACAATAGTTTCAGCACCTATCTACATCAAATCCATGCAACCATACTTCCAATCCATGAACATCGCCCACGAGAACTATGCGCTTGGTCTGGGGGCTTCAAGATTCCGAACGTTCATGTCCGTTGTTATTCCTAACGCGGGGAGGGGGATTCTGAGCGCCTCTCTTATCTCAATGAGTAGGGCAATGAGTGAGTTCGGCTCAATCTCAATAGTCGCGTACTACGTGTTACAGCAACCGTTCTACGGGATTAGTCCCGCGCCCGTCCTTATCTACCAGTATTATACGTACTACGGTTTAGGGGCAGCTGTTACCGCCTCGGCAGTAATGATACTAGTATCAATAGCGATGATGATCGTTCTTCGGGTTGTGAAACGTTACCCCCACGAAATATGAAAAGGGAGAGGCAGTTGATCGAGGCAGAAGTGAAAAAGAAACTGGGCAGCTTCTACCTCGAAGCTGATGTTTCCGACGAAGACTTCATCTGCCTAACAGGCAAGAACGGCTCGGGAAAAACCACTCTCCTAAATCTTGTTGGTGGAGTGCTAACGCCTGACGAAGGCTGCATCAAACTCAATTCAAAGGAAATTACGAACCTCCCCATTGAGAGAAGAGGCGTGTCGATCGTCACCCCAGACTCCTACATCCCACACCTAGACGTTGATCGACACTTGATTTGGGGCGCAAAAATAAGGGGGCTAACCGTTGAATCAGATTACGTAGCGGAGGTTAAGTCAAGCTTAGGAATAGGCTTCGATGGAAAAGTAAGTAAACTAAGCCTCGGCATGAGAGAAAGAGTGTCATTAGCCACATCACTCATCTCGCGACCTGAGCTAATACTGGTGGACGAGGCGCTATCAAATATCGATAATCACCGCGACTTCATAGACGCCTTCAAGAATTTGGCTACTAAAGCGAAAGTCGACGTAATCTTCACAACACAGTACTCTGCAGACTCATCGCAAGCAAGCCATCATTACCAGTTAGAGTCAGGCAAATCAACCAGGCTATTCTAAAGACTAGGAGGATGCGCATTTGCCCGATATCTTTGAGGAAATTGCACGGATAAAACGAGAGAGACGGCAGGCTGCGCTGGCAACTGTGGTTAGTGGAGGAACTGGTGTTCCAGGAAAAACTGGCTTCCGAATGATCGTTTACCCTGACGGCAAAATCCTAGGAACAGTTGGGGGAGGGCCGCTTGAAGCCAAGGTCCGCGACGAGGCTTTACGCTGCATGCAGGAGAAAACATCGAAGTTGCTCAAGTTACAGCTTGATCAAACCGAATCTGGTATAGGCGTTCTTTGTGGAGGACAGGCCGAGGTCTTTCTCGAACCAATCATCCCCACTTCAGCCATCTATATTTTTGGCGGAGGACACATCGCACTACCCCTCGCCCAGTTCGCTAAGGCCCTAGAATTCGACGTTATAGTGATCGACGATAGGAAGGAGTTCGCAAACCGAGATCGGTTCCCCAACGCTGATGAGGTGAAGGCAGGAAACTACTCCGACATCATCAGGTCCATGGAATTCCACACGGACGATTGCGTCGTCATAGTCACCCATGGACACGAGCATGACGAAAGCGTCCTAAAGGAGATCATTTCAAAGAAGAACATACCCGGTTATATCGGAATGATTGGCAGCAAAGCAAAAGTGACGAGCGTCTTCTCTCATTTGAAGCAACAAGGAATCTCTGAGGACCTCCTGGCAAAGGTCAACGCGCCCATAGGCCTTGGCATTGGATCGACGACGCCAGCAGAGATTGCGGTTAGCATAATAGCAGAGATCGTCGCGTTCAAACATGGAAGACTTCCAGACAAGGCATCAAGTAATCAATAACTGAGGACAAGCTTGGGACCGATTTATCGGCGTTAGAACGAAACGACTGCCGAATAACACAGCAATGAGGGTTAAAGCCTAGTTCTCTTGTCGCATCCACCACTCACGAAGGCTCGTACATAGATTCTGCTCGTCGAATGCTAGTACGAATATTCCATCCAACCCTACTTTGGCGTTTGACGGAATGCGGATGAAGGATGAAGTCCAGTGAGCGATGGCCATGTTATCGGTTAGAGTGATTATGTCGTAGCTGAAGTGTATGTTGTCTTGTGTGCGTGGTACATGGGACCAATACGCAACAATCGCTGAACGCCCACGCATAGGTTCGTCAAATGGAGTTTCATGATAGGAAGCGTTTTCGGTGAAGAGTGCACCAGCTGCTTCCGGATTTCTCGTCTCCCAAGCGCGGCCATACCTATCGAGCCAAGACTCCAGAGTAGTCAGATTCATGATCTGCTAAATCACCTTTCAACGTGGTTTGGGAAGAGCCGAGCGTATTAAGTCGTTCAGATTCAATTTGAGCGGCTTTACGTTTTATACAAGCATAGCCAAATTACGGCTTGATTCATTAATGGAAGTATCAGCGTTAGAGGCAATTAGAACTCTGAGAAGCATGAGATCCCTAAACCCTGACCCAGTCGAACCGCAGAAGCTTCGGATTATCCTTGAGGCAGCCGGTAAGGCTCCTTCGGGTGGAAATTCGCAACCTTGGGAATTCATCCTCATCACAGACCCTATGGTGAAGAGAAAGCTACGTGATTTAGTGGTGGACGGACTTCGGGTTTACGGCAATTCGAACCTAAGAATCCCTAAGGAAGGAATTGATGATTTTCTGGATCCGAGTAACCCGGTCGCCGGCATGGCTTATGGAACCGATAGGACGCCGGTGCTGATCTTGGCTTGCCTGAACACTAAGCGAGCCAAGCGCCTGACGGATGAGTGGTCTGACTTAGAGGAACAGGCTAACTGGGCTTCAGTCTTCCCAGCGGTACAGAACTTGCTCATTGCCGCCCGAGCTGTAGGTCTAGGAACGGCCGTCTCAATATTTCCTCTATTCAAAATGAAGGAACTCAGGGAACTCTTCAAGCTACCAGACTACGTTAAACCCGGAATACTTGTGTACGTGGGATACCCCTCGGCACATTTCAGCGAACCGAAACGCTCACCGATTGAGTCCTTCATCCACGAGAACGCTTGGTGATATCAAACGCACCTGTCCCGTGAAAGGGGTGCCTTCATTTGTGAACTCCGTATTTTCGTAGGCGGCGAGAACCGTGGCCAGCGAAATTCCTGGAATTCACCATGTGACGGCTATAGCTGGAACTCCTCAGCAGAACATTGACTTCTACGCGGGAATCTTGGGATTGAGGCTGGTGAAGTTAACTGTCAACTATGACGACCCGACCACGTATCACCTATACTACGGCGACGGCTTGGGACACCCCGGCTCAATCATTACTTTCTTCGCATGGCCGGGCGGTGGGAAGGGTTTGCTCGGGACAGGACAACTAACAAGCACCTCATTCTCAGTCCCCGAAGGATCGCTAGAGTTTTGGATGGAACGGTTCAGGGAACGCAAGGTTTCATTCGAGACGCCAATTCACCGCTTTGAACACAGAATCATGCAGTTCGAGGATCATGACGGTTTGAAATTGGAGCTGGTTGAGAATGCGGGCGACGAAAGAACTCCATGGGACAAGAGCCCCGTGCCTTCCGGAAACGCGATACGAGGTTTCTATGGGGTCACACTATCTGAGGAAGGGTACGAGAAGACTGCCTGGTTTCTAAGAGACATACTCGGTTTCAAACCAACACGTCAGGAAGACAACCGTTTCAGGTATGAAGCCTCCGAGTCTAATGCCGGAGGGATAGTTGACGTTTTGTGCCTTCCCGACTCATCTCGCGGACACGTAAGCGTTGGAACAGTACACCACGTCGCATGGAGAACTCCGAACGACGAGCAGCAGAAGGAGTGGAGGGAAGAGATAGCCAAACTTAGTTTAAACGTCACACCAGTCATAGATAGAAAGTACTTCCACTCAATTTACTTCAGGGAACCGGGAGGGGTGCTGTTCGAGATCGCAACCGAACCACCAGGCTTCACGGTGGACGAGTCAGCTACAGAGTTGGGAACAAGACTAGTCCTACCGAAGTGGCTTGAGCCCTTGAGGAAGAACATCGAACAAACATTACTCCCAGTTAACCTCCCCGGAACCCGTCCCTCAATTGTAGGAGGCCTGTCGAGTGGGCTCAGTGCGCGTGATGAAATCAATTGAGGCGTTATCGTTGACTAGATGTCTTAACGTTGTCTAGAAAATTCCGGAGGATGTTAACGTATTTTTCTCGTTCTTCCCACATGGCTAGGTGCGAGCTATTTTCGAACACAACGAGTTTAGATCCTCTTATCTCCTTATGAATTCTCAAGGCTTCTTTCGGTGAAACTTCATCGTATTTGCCACAGGTCACGAGCGTTGGCACGCTTATCTTCGGAAGTTGGTCGCTCACGTTCCAATACCTTAACGCTCCAACCATCGTAAATTCTGTTGGGCCATTCATGGTCATCGCTACTGTCGGGCTAGCGTGTTCTAGGGAGTAGAGGAGTTCCTTTGGCCATTCAGGTAATCTGCAAAAGAATCGCATGTAGAATTCCTGCATTGCTTTCTGATACTCAGGATTGGTGTAATCACCGTCCTCCTCATACTGTTCCATAACCCTGAGAACATCCTGCGGCAGGCTCTCCCTCATCTTCAGAATTTCCGAAGTACAGAACGGAACGTTTGTGAGTGCTCCGGTGGTAATCAGACTAAGTAGGTTCTTTTGGTACTTCAAGGCGTAAGCTATCGCTAGGAGTCCACCGTAGCTTGAGCCATACAAGTGGACCCGTCCCAAACTAAGCCCTTGTCTAACACCCTCGACTTCCTCTACAGCTCTTTCTACCGTGAATAGTCCAATGTTCTTCGGCAACTCGGACTTTCCACAACCCAATTGATCATAGAACGCGATTCTGTAACCGAAGCTCGCTAGGTCTGCGAGTGGAAGTATGTAGTCGTGAGTTAGTCCGGGTCCACCGTGAAGGCACAGCACGCTGCCCTTCTCCGAGTTGCCGAAGGACTTGTAGTAAAGCCTCCGCCCGAGCACGTCGATATACCCATCGGCAAATTGTTTACTCAAACTCAGACTTCTCCATTGTACAGTGCCTCGGCTAATCCCAGCGATCCTGAATGATTGATTGTAGTTGGATTTTTTTCGCCTCAGGATTCAACGTCTGATCTAATACGACAATTCTCTTTCGGTCATATTTGCCCTCTGAGAGTTTTCGCAGAACGATTGATTCTGCTTTATCTCGGCCAATGTATGTGCCGGCGGCGTAATGGAGGCTGAAGCCGGCCAGGACTATGAGGGCGTAGTGGTACGAGGTAGGCGCTCCTCCAGCCCAAAGAACCTTGTAAAAGATTCCGACCAAACTCAGCAGTATGCTAATACCAGCAACCGAGCCAACGACCATCGTGAGGGTGGAGGAGTGAAACGGACCGGCATTGATTCCAGTAATCCTAAACCGCCTGAAGTAAGGGAGCGCGATCGATGGGATTAGGCCGGAGATTAGCGTGATCAGGATTAGGGCGGGTGTTATCCTCAGAGAAAATAGAACCGCGTTCGCCCGCTGGGGCGTAGCGAAGAAGTTCAAGGAATAAACAATGTTGCCCACCCCGTAACTTCTAGCTGTTCTCGGTGGAAGTGCGGTGTAAATATCCCAGCCTATGGCAATTGACGTGAAAAATAGCAGAGCAGGCAGATAGACCAAGTGAGACTTCGTGATCAGAGCCTTCCACAACTTAGGTGGTTTCTCTCTGGGTTCTATCACCTGCATGGATTTTGTGACCTTCGCCACAAAACCGGCGAAGCTTAGCGAGCACATTCCTCCCAACAGTACGATTGACTCGTAACCCAAACCTATCGTAAACAGTCCAGTAACGAAAGTGAAACATGTAATTGCTATCGGATCAAGGCCTACATGGGTGAGTTGCGGAATTGAGAAAGTAGAGATTGCAGCGGCTGCGTATGCGACAAAGCCGAGGATTAGTGGTATAGCTGAATCTACGAAGGCTCCATAATCTCGGCGCCTGTGCAAGTTGCCCACAGGGTTAATCATTGTTCTTCTTTACCGCGTTAGCCGAACGAATGCTCGAGCTTAGGCTTCAACTATTTTGGCGGATTTAATTTTCACTGCCTGAAGAGGACGGTTCTCAGAATCTGTTTTGACTTTCCCTATTGCCCGTAAGACATCCATGCCCTCAGTGACCCGGCCGAATACGGTATGCTTTCCATCTAGCCATGGTGTTGGAACGAGGGTGATGAAGAATTGGGAGCCTCCCGTGTTTGGCCCAGCGTTAGCCATGGAGAGAACTCCAGCGGCGTTATGCTTTAGCGTTGAGACGAATTCATCAGTGATAACATAACCAGGCCCACCGGTCCCATCGCCACGAGGGCAACCGCCCTGTACCATAAAGCCATCAATCACTCGGTGAAAGGTTAACCCATCATAAAACCCTCTTTTGCAAAGCTTCTCAAAGTTCTGAACGGTGATAGGAGCTTGGGTAGCGAATAACTCTAGCTTAATTTCGCCCATGCTCGTTTCCAAAACCGCAGTCGGATTCGCCAAAGCTCATCGAACTGGTTCTGACCCCGGTTCTATAAGAATGAGGTGCCCACGAGCACTGCGTTCCCATTGATACGCAAGAAGGCTAGGGAGAATCAGCGTAGGATCAGGAATTCTTGATTCGAATGGTGAGGTTGAGCTCTGCATCGAAATTTCCGCATGACCATTCACAAAGAATTTACCAAACCATAACTCTGGTTCCACGTCCTCGTTCAGGATTCGGCGTTAAGACTGATTGAGGCGTGTGGCGAAGTTTCTACACGGAGTGGAAACCCTAGCGACGCGCTATGCAGGAATGCGTATTGAAGGGCGTGCTTAGGATTCCTCTTGCAGATAGTATAGGAGGAACCTTTCTTCTGACGGTGCAGGGTTTACGAGGCCGTTGGGTTCAACTACTTTGTCCAATCTTAGTGGAAGTGCGCCTTTCGGAAGATCAACAGTCGCATCCTTTCGAATCTCGAGGACTTTCAGTTTACTCTTCATGTTTCTTCGGTAGCGTGTCGCCTGGTGCAAGTATGGTAATCTTGTGTCATCATTGTATGGTAAGTAAATACCTCACCGTAACTCGTCGAAACAGTGTTTACTGGGATTGATATCGGCTTTGGAATGTAGCGTGAAAAATTGAAGAAAATGCCGGGGTAGGCGTCAGCCCTTAGTTACTCTACGCGGGCCGCTTGCCTACCTCAGCGTCTAGCATTACGAGTCCCTGAGGACTATCTCCGATCATTTGCAGTTTTTGTAGTATTTCGTTCGTGCTTGCTTCTTCCTCGACCTGCTCGTTGACGAACCATTGGAGGAAGGCTTCCGTAGCTCTGTCCTTCTCAGTCAGGGCTAGTTCGACGATGTTGTATATTGATTCCGTGACCTTCTGCTCATGCTGATATGCGTCCTGGAACATTTCCTTAGGTGATTTCCAATTTGATTGGGGCGCATCTATCTGCTGTAGAACTACTCTGCCGTTTCTAGCGTTCAAGTGTTCATAGATCTTCATTCCATGCTTCGTCTCCTCGCCGGCCTGGATTTTCATCCAGTGAGCGAACCCGTTCAAATTCATCGAGGATAATTGCGCAGCCATTGATAGGTATAGGTATGAGGAATGGAATTCTTTCCTGATCTGATCGTTTAATGCGTTTTCGACTTTTTTGCTTATCATTAGAGTTCACTCCAGTTTGTCGAGTGCTTCCTTGAACTTCCCTGCGTGTGCTTTTTCAGCCTTGGCTAGGGTTTCAAACCATTTTGCGATTTCTTCGAATCCCTCTTGGCGTGCGGTCTTGGCGAAGTCGGGGTACATGTTTGTGCACTCGTATGTTTCTCCGTTCACAGCTGAGTCAAGCATTCCCTTTACGTCTGGGACCGGCACCTTGGTTACTGGGTCGCCCACTTTTCTCATGAAATCAAAATGTCTGAGGGCGTGGGCGGTTTCTCCCTCGGAGACAGATCGGAAAAGGGTTGCAATTTCGGGAAAGCCTTCCTCATCTGCCTTCCGCGAGAAGTATGTGTACCGCCGGTTTGCTTGCGACTCGCCAGCAAAGGCTGCTCGCAAGTTCTCAATTGTTTTAGATTCAGCTAACTCAGTCATCACAATACCTTCCAAGCACAGTTTAGGTTGGAGTCGACACATATTTAATATTGATTATTAATTAAGAATGATTATGGAAAAGGATACGGCGATAATCAGTTCGCTCCGCAAGAAGGGCTACAAAGCTACCGCGCAAAGATTAGCGATTTCTCGATATGCCTTAGCAAATCGGCAACACCCCTCAGCCAGGCAAATCTACAGCGCCATCAGAGCAACGTATCCCACGGTTAGCCTCGCCACGGTCTACAAAACACTTCAGGTGTTCAGAGAACTGGGACTACTTCAGCAACTAACCTTTCCTGAACAAGAAGCAAGATTCGACTCATACCTCACACCCCACATCAACCTCATCTGCGAGAGATGCGGCCACATAACCGACGCAGAAGACAAAACCGCACAAGAAATCGTGAACATCGCAAAGAAAACGAAATTCACGGTCAGCAGCATACGCATCGACATACAAGGAATCTGCCAGAAATGCATACGAGAAAATAGAAAGGATAGAATCGCGTGAAAAAAAGAGAGATTGGGAACGTTCACTTTTCTGTTTGAAGCGGTTAGTATCGGCTGATTGAGTTTACGTTGATGTAATTGCCCGGGCATGATGCTCCGGTGCTGCTTGTGTTGTAGCCCTGAGTCATTGGCCCTGTCACTGATACCCACGTGCCGTTGGGTGGGATAGATGATAGATTGTGGAGCGTGTAGTATTGGTACGCTGTGCCGCCGTAGTACGGATAATTGTTTGCCGGAACGACTAATTCAACACAACCGTTGCCGGCTTGGTAGATGTATCCGTAGCATTGGTAAGTGTTCGTGTTTTGTGAGTAGCTGCACCCACCATAGGCGCTATTGTATGGGTAGCTGCCAGGATAGGCAGGATAACCGTAGTTGTAAC
>DATIYC010000114.1:0-7102 GCA_035517955.1 Candidatus Acidiferrales bacterium
TGAATCTTCTCTTTGAAAACCCGCACACTCTCGGGCAATGCTGCTTCCAAGTCTTGGCTATAGAGCGGCATAGAGGATAGGTCGGCGATTTCAAGCGTACAATCTTCAGGTAACAGTGACTTTGCTTCTTCGAGCAGTGCAGTGTTGAAAGACCGTTTTCGAATGCTCCCTGAGACTCCGAGTATCCGCAACGCTGACTCAGCTAACGCTATGAGTTTGTGACTTATACACCACCCGAGCATGCGCTTGGGCTAGCAGTCTTGAGGGTGCTGGGTTCCACCAAGGCTTTTACCAGTGAAGGCCAATTTCGCATTCATGAACAAGGTACCTGCTGCTAAAGCGTCGATTAGCGTTAAGGCACCCGTCTCTAAAGTGTGGGACGCACTCATTACTCCCGAGTTAATCAAACAATACATGTTCGGAACGACGGTCATCTCGAATTGGAAGGAAGGCAGTTCAATAGTCTGGAAGGGCCAGTGGGAGGGCAAGAGTTACGAGGACAAAGGGGTAATTCTGAAGTTGCAGCCCCAACGCCTAATCCAATACAGCCACTTCAGCCCGTTATCCGGTGTCCCAGATGTACCGGAAAACTATCACCAGGTCACCATTGAACTCTCCACTAGCCACGGAGACACACTCGTTTCTATTACTCAGAACAATAACGAATCTGAAGATGTCCGGGAGCATTCTGAAAAGGGTTGGGCGATGATGCTCTCAGGCCTGAAGAAAGTGGTGGAGACCTGACCGTCGCAGCGGCTAAGGATTATTGCTGAATCCGCGTGATTCCTTCACGGCCTATACTGATTACTTGTTGTTCAAGCTCAGGTTGAAGTGTAACGTGCACGATGGAGAATTTGTCGCGGAGAATCGTATTGATCCTTTCCATGATTGCTTGAGCGGAACTTAGCATTTGGTTTTCGATCGTGACATGACCGGTGAGCGCGAAGAATCCGGAAGTGATGCACCAGACATGAAGCTCATGAACTCCTCGCACGCCTTCAACACTAAGAAGCTCCTTCGTCACTAGCTCCATGTCAATCTCCCTGGGAACACCCTCAAGCAACACCAGCCCCGCTTTACTTGTCACGTCAATTGCGTTCTTCAGAATAAGCCCGCCAATGATTATGGCAATTATTGGGTCGATAAGAGTGAGACCGGTGAATAGGAGAATTATGGCTCCGCAAATTACGCCGAGCGAGCCCAGCATGTCGCTTATGGAGTGAAGCATAATCGCACGAACATTCAGATCCTCTATCCCATTCGACCACAGCAACTTCGTCACACCGACGTTCGCTACGAAACCTATTGCGGCAACCGCCAATAGAATCGGAGCTTGGACTTCTGGGGGATTAAAGAACCGCAGAAAAGCCTCATAAAAAATGTACCCAGATATGCCGATTAAACTCGCCCCGTTAACGAGGGCTGCAAGAACTTCCGCCCGGTGAAATCCGTAGGTCATCATTGAGGTGTGCGCGCGTTTCGCCAACCGGATTGCAATAACGCCTATTGAGAGTGTGAGTACGTCTGTGAAGATGTGGCCAGCGTCGCTGAGGAGCGCAAGGCTGTTGCTTAATCTTGCCCCGTAGATTTCTATGATTACTGCAACAATGGAGATCGCTATGGCAATGGTTAACCTGTTTTCGCTTTTGGCTCTAACCTGGTGATGGTGTGAGTGGCACTGGTAACTCATTCACTTTTCTTGCTCCATGAACCCCTCGTAATGCGGCCGCTTACCCATCCACATATCCGTACTAATCACTCTGTGGTCTAGTTTCGACTTAACCCTTGTCACATACAGACTTGCGTTATGGCTCTCACCTTATGAGCCTAGCCGAGTTTGATATGAACATGAATTCCGAGGCAACATGTATTCCTGCGGCCAGTAGCGGATTTAGGAATCCGAGGAAGGCTAAAGCTACACCTATACCGTCGACGGTTAGGGTTCCATAGAAATTCTGCATTATGGTTCCATATGCTTTCTTGCTCGCTTTGACGATGTAAGCGATTCTCGCCAAGTCGTTCGTCATCAGTACAATGTCCGCCTCCTCAATCGTAACGTCCATTCCAGCGCCCATACTGATTCCAACGTTCGCGTAAGCCAGGGCAGGGGCATCGTTGATTCCATCTCCAACCATAGCAACCCTATGCCCCTCAGCTACCAGACGTTGGATGATGGCAACTTTATCGTGGGGAAGCAAGTCGGCGTGCACGTCCTCGATTCCGACTTCCCCAGCTACAATCTGGGCCGCTACTTTGTTGTCCCCGGTTAGCATGACCGTCTTGATGCCCATCCTCTTTAGATCCGCAATGGCGGTTTTGCTTTCGTCTCTGATTTTGTCAGATACAGCTATGAGACCACAAATTTTCTTGTCGTGGGCGACGTATACCGCGGTTTTGCCTTCGGACGCCTTCTTAGCTGCCTCGGATACAGCTCCATAGGGAATCTCAACATCCGCCTCTCTCAGTAGAATGCTGTTTCCTACCAGGATTTTGCGTCCGTTTGCGTCCACTTCAACTCCTTTTCCGGGAGTATAGTTGAATGTCGAGTGTTCTTCTGGTTGAATTCCGAGTTCCCCTGCCTTATCGACAATGGCGACGGCGATCGGGTGCTTCGAGTATTTCTCGGCAGTAGCCGCGAATCGAAGCAACTCGTCTTGCTGGCAGTTGCTGAAGGCAATTACATCAGTTACTGCGGGGACACCGAAAGTCAAAGTCCCGGTCTTGTCGATTACAACTGTGTCGATTCTGCTTAGTTCCTCAATGTATGTCCCACCCTTCACAATTAGCCCCCTTTTTGAGGCGTTGCCGATGGTGGCGATCATGGCTAGGGGTGTGCCGGCTGCAACACCGCATGCTCCCGCAACTACAATCACCGAGATTGTTGAGGTGAGGTTTCGAGTAACGATGAATGTGACGACCGAGAATAGGATCGCAAATTCCACCAACCTAGTCGCAAGCTTGTCAGCAATCTTCTCGATCGGAGCCTTCCGGTTCTCCGCCTCCTTAACGAGTTCAATTATCTTCCCAAACATCGTGTCGGTTCCGACTTTCTCAGTGCGAACCTCGAGAAGACCGGATTCGTCTATGCTCCCGGCGTAGACTCTGCCTCCCGCGGTCTTCTCTGCGGAAATAGTTTCGCCCGTGATTGTTGATTGGTTAACGAGCGCGGAGCCTTTCACTATCACCCCGTCGACTGGAATTCTTTCGCCGTCCCTGACCAACACGATTTCATTCTGTAATAGTGAGCCGATGTCAACCTCAGATTCAATTCCATTCCTTCTCACCAATGCCTTCTTCGGTGAAGCCTCTTCCAGCTTGAAGATCGTCGCCTTCCCCTGGTCAACTGCTAATTCCTCAAGGAACTCGGCAAGGATCACGAAGAACGCGATCACGGCAGCCGCGGTGAATTGCCCAATGAGGAGCGAAGCAAAGATTGCGAGAGCCATCGACACTTCCATGTTTATGTGCCGATGGCCCAGGGCCTCAAAAGTTTCCTTGTATATTGGGTAACCACCGACTAGTGCGGAGGATAGCCCTATGGCATCTATTGGAAGGAAGGTGCGCCAGACGCCTAGCCAACTAAGAAGTGCGGCAAGCCCCATCAGGACTATGTGAGCGAGCTCTTTCTTCTTGTCGCTGAGATTCATTTGGTTCACTAGGCGCGAGATTTTCTTGAATGTCACTATGTGCAGTATTTAGGTCGACTATCCTATCCCCTAGGGGAGGATGTAAATATCAGCTCGATGACTCAAGGTCGACACGATTCAAGTAGAGTATAGAGAGCGCGTATCCTTGACTCATCACAAGCGACCCGAAGTCGAGAAGCGATTGGCTCGCATTGAAGGGCATGTACACGGTATCCGTAAGATGGTAGAGGATGGAAGATCGTATTCTGAGATTACTCAGCAAATATCCGCTACGATATCAGCCCTTGAAAGCGTCACACAAGTGATTGTAGACGATTTGGTAGAAGCGACAATTTCCCAAGCTGGAAAGGCAGAAGTCAGAGAGTCGGTGCAGGAGTTAAGAGACGTTATAGACAGAAGTAGTTGACAGACGCCATATCGCTTGTGCTTTGAAAAATAGCGGACTGTTCCGCTCTTCGCCTTAGATCCGTTACTTGTCTGTTTTGAGTCGAGCTTCGGGTAGAATTGGTTCGAAAAGCTCTACAGGGTTACCAGATGGGTCCTCAGCCAAGATTTGTCGCACGCCAACTCCGCTGACTATTTCGTTCCGGAAGTGCACGCCTGCCCCACGAAGGTTTTGGACCGTGGCATCGAGGTCAGAGACCTGAATCGCAAATCGATTCCAGCCGCCAGGTTGTGGTTTAGTCCCGTCCGGCATAGATTGTCCTCCGCCTGGTCCAGGGTTGGGTGCGCTTAGTACAAGCCTAAGGTCGCCACGTGATAGCATGGCGAAGGCTGGTGCAGGGTGCATTATTTCCTGAAAACCCAGTAGCTTGCAATAGAAGGCGATGGCGGCGTCGACGTCGTTTACTATGTAGCGAACTTGGACGGTAGCCATAAGAACCTCTGTGTTTAACTCTAATATTAAGATACTCTATTTTCGAGGCAAACTGCATGGTAAACGTAAGCAAGCGGAAGCGGGTCGAGCAGGTCGTTAGGGGGGTTAGAGAGAGTAGTTTGGGTGTTGTTCTCTTTCATCAGGCTGTCGGCGAGATTCTAGACATTAACGTAACAGACATGAAATGTCTGGACATCATAACGCTGACTGGCTCAACTAGCCCATCTCAACTCTCTGAGCTAACTGGGCTAAGCACTGGCTCAACCACGGCCATGATTGATCGCCTAGAACGCAGAGGACTGGTCGAACGGCAACCGAATCCAGAGGACCGCCGTGGAACAAAAATTGTTCTATCGAAAGAGGCGGCGAGAAAACTTCACACTCTTTTCAGGTCGATGGCCCATGCCATGAACAAATTGGTTTGCAGTTACTCCGAGGAGGAACTTGAAACCCTCTCGAACTTCTTCACGAAAGTGATTAGTCTGTGGAAGGAGGAGCGCGAGAATCTTTCAGCTTTGGAATGAGGCGTGGCGTCTGCTTCATGTATTCACGGTATGCGTCACCAAAGTGTTCAATCAAGGTGGCTTCCTCACCGCGCACCTGTGAGTATAGAAGGAGGCAGAGAATTATGCCTGTCACTAGGAGGAGCCAATTCGAGGCTACGAGAGCGAGGCATGGAATGAGAACCAGTACGCCGAGGTAAATTGGATTTCTCACGATGCCGTAAGGACCGGTGGTGATAAGGGCGGATTCATTCCTCACATCGCTTAAGGACGGAGCCCAATTCTTACCGAGAACACGCAACCCCCACGCCGACATCAACGTCCCCATGACAGCAACGAGTAGACTTATGAACCTAAGCCAGTCGGGCAGTGGAATCCAGAGAAACAGAATCGAACTCGGAGAAAGCGCATAGAGTACTACCCCTACGAAATATGGAAGTGCTAATGCAACTGCCAAAACACGAATCCAACCCACTCCTCGACGTCCACGAGTACCGGAAGATCGCGTCAAATAGCCTGCCCATGCGATGTGAGCCATTAGGATGAGCCAAAGTGCAGAGAAGATTAATCGAAAGAAGAGATCACTTGCCATGTTGAGCACTCAGTGAGAGTCACCGAGTAATACGCTTATGCTGCGTAGAGCGTATGATTAGTTGACTCGCTGTCACTTGTTGATCGAACGTTTCAAGAGTGTTCTTAGAGCCGTCGGTCCGAAGATTGAGCCGTACATGGATAGCATGCCTAGGAATCGTTCCTCCATCTCTCCTTGACGATCCTTCAATTTTGCGGCTAAACTTGCTTGAGTTCGGGCACCGCGTTTGGTTAGCTCATAGTAAACTCGCCTAGACGACCCGTCCTTTCTTGACCGTATCAGGCCCGTGCGCTCCATTCTCCTCAACATCGGGTAAATGGTCCCATAGCTTATCCTCATGTGCCCTCCACTCATCTTCCTAAATCTCCTGTTCAGCTCATATCCATACGCCGGCCCCTCCCTCATTGCCGTGAAGAATAGTAAGTCCAAGAATTTTCTTGCCCGAACGCTTGAGCTCCAGTCCTTCGACAACCGTAATCTCTCTAGAGTCACTGGTTTCAGCATATTAAATTATTCAATGCATATTCCGATTCGTTACTATCGAATCGATCTATCGTATGATATTGGGAAGGAAGCTTTATCCACCCTTCACGTTGCAAACCGACCTTAGTCAACATACATTCCAAAGGGGGAACCATGATGTCTACGCAGGAAACACTGTCGCCCACCCTCACATCTGAGTATGCAATCGAGGTTGACGGGCTTACGAAGTGTTTCGGCGACTTCGTCGCAGTAGACCATCTGAACATGAAAGTTCATCGAGGAGAAATCTATGGCTTCCTTGGCCCCAACGGCGCCGGTAAGAGCACCACAATACGCATGCTCTGCACGCTACTTACCCCAACCTCGGGGAAGGCTATGGTAGCAGGATATGATGTAGTTCACCAAGCTGGCGAGGTGCGTAAGCGAATTGGCCTCGTTTCAGAGAAACTAATCCTTTACCCACGACTCACGGCCCTTGAGAATTTGATGTTCTTCGGCGGCCTCTACGGAATGGACAGGGACGTTTTGCAGAAGAAGGCAGAGGGATTGCTTGAGATGGTCAAGCTAGGCTCATTCAAGGACAAGCAGGTTGGCGGTTTCTCAAGTGGAATGAGACAAAGGATAAATGTGATCAGAGCCGTCCTTCATGACCCAGAGATACTCTTCTTAGATGAACCAACCACTGCCCTGGACCCTCAGAGCACCAGGTTCGTTCGAGACTTGGTTAAGGAGTTGCGGGAACGGGGCCACACAATAATCTTAACGACTCACATCATGGAAGAGGCTGATGAATTATCGGATCGCGTTTGTATCATCGATAATGGCAAGGTCATGGCTATTGATACGCCGCAGGTGTTGAAGAAGAGATTCAACACTGAAAGCATGCTCGAAGTTTTCCTAGAGCTCACGGGTCGTGAGATGAGGGATTCAGCGTCGGGACGGATCTCTTTGAGAGGATCAATGGGGCGAATGTAAGGATGGCTAAAGTTTCCGGCTGGAG
>DATIYC010000115.1:0-11076 GCA_035517955.1 Candidatus Acidiferrales bacterium
CTCGGGTTATGATAGAGTAGATCGTGATTGGTTTTTTTCGCAATGAACTGGAAAATTTTCGCCCCATACTCCGGCAGAACAGTTGCTCGAATCTCATCATTCTCCAAAACAAGAGTCCGCATCCCTCTGTAGGCCCAGTCCGACGAAAAGCTCAAGCCCAACTTACTCACTCAACGTTTTTTGGTTTCATTTCGTAATTAAAGTTAAATTGATTCAAACACACGCTAGAAATGTGTTTAACCGTGGCTCTTCGCAACATACATCAGGTCGAAATAATCTGCGACAAACTCGATCACTCCGAATGCCTTAACTTCGGTCCGGACGGGCGTCTTTATGCAGGAGGTTTTGCCGGACAAGTTTACGCAATAACCCGTCCAATGAACGAGATCAAACAACTAGCAAACACTCAAGGAGTTTTAGCTGGAGTCGCTGTCGATGGGAATCATAACGTCTACGTCTGCAATGCGACGAGGCACGAAGTGCTGCGAGTCACGCAAATGGGTGAGGTTTCTACATATTGTGAGAACTCACCGGATGGTCCCTTGGTGGTGCCCAACTACGGTGTCTTTGATCGAGAAGGTAACTACTACTTCTCCGATTCAGGTGACTACTGGAAGCCAAGTGGCAGACTAATTCGGGTCTCATCGAAAAGAGAGGTTGAGTCGCTTATCGGTGGTAATTGGCACTTCGCGAACGGCCTAGCAATATCACCTAAAGATGGAGCAATTTTCATGATTGAATCAACAGCCTCGGATATCTTGCGGGTTCCAGTCGAAAAAGACGGAACAGCGGATAAGCCAGAAATCTACGCGCAACTTCCCGGAGCAATACCAGACGGCTTAGCTTTCGCTTCGAGCGGCAACCTGTACTGCTCGTGCTACTATCCCAACCGCATTTACTTAATCCATCCAGACCAAAACATTGAACTTCTAATCGAGGACTCGACCGGCGAAGTTCTGAATCAACCGACCAACGTTGCTTTTGAGCCAGGCGGAACGAGATTGTTCTACGCAAACCTTGGGGGAGCGCACATTGGGGCGTTTGACGTTGGTGAGAGAGGTATGCCGCTCTTTTATCCGAAACTCTAGCGCGAACCAATTTCTGGACGAATAGATTAATTTTGAATTAAGTCGACGTGTCTCTCGAAGTCTTCCAGACGCTTTCCACTCTTCCTTTCCTGATACCGAGAATTTGCTTATGACAGTTCACGGTTGCGTCAAGATAAGATGGGATGAGGTCAATTTTGTCGCCAATTGAAATCTTCGAGTCATGAGTTTTCAAGACTGTGTTCTCAGCATGAAGCTCGTGAACTTCGACATCCCCCCTTCCTGCAACCGTCGGATTCCCTAGCGCCGTGCTGACAGACATTAGCCCAGCGTCTGTAACTGCTCTATCACTACTAGGCCGGCTGATTACAGTAGAGAGAATCGTCAACGCGCAACCGAACTCTGGGACGTGTTTGAAGTATTCACCATCCATCAAAACGTATGTCCCAGCTTGCAGCTCCGTAATATCTGGGTTGCTTGCGGTTACGTCGTATGTTCCAGCTGACCCAGTCGAAATCTCTACTACACTAAAGCCTGAATTTTCGAGTAGTGTCTTGGTCTTTAGTAGGAGCGATTCTGTTCGCTCAATCTCTTTTCTTCGTTTTTCCCGTGGTTCAATCCATGAGAGGTGTCCTTCAAATCCCATCAAGCCGGTGAATTTCAGTCCTTTCATCGTGCCTATGCTCTGTGCCAGTTTTAGGGCTGGTTCACCTGGCTCGACTCCGCAGCGCTGGGACCCGAGGTGGATGTCGACTAGAACATTCATTTTCACCTCATTTTCCACCGCGGTTCTAGAGATTAACCTCGCATTATTCTCGTTGTCAACAGGTACTGAGACGTACGCGGTCTTTGTGAGCGCCACCAGTCTCTTGATTTTATGCGGCGTCACAATCTGGTTCGTTACAATTATGTCTTTGACTCCCGCTGCAGCCATGACTTCAGCTTCAGATACTTTTTGGCAACAGATTCCCTTTGCTCCAGCCCCCAGCTGCTTGAGAGCCAAAGTGGGAATTCGATGCACCTTTGTATGAGCCCTCAGTTTCGTTTTCTTATCCCTCAGAAAATTCGCCATTGTCGAGATGTTTCGGTCTACGAGGTCTAGATCTACTAAAAGCGCTGGGGTATCAATCTCGTCCTTGCCAATGCCGATCTCATTCATGTTTGCGAATCAATTAACTATAGTATTATCTCTTTTCGGAAAAATTCAAATTTCTTCATGAGGCTGACATCGATCAAAGCTCCCTTCAATAGCGAAGAAAACGATATTTCATTTTTCATTGTAAAAAGAGAGTAGGCGTTAGACATTTCTCACATGCCCCCGAACATTAAATCAACTCGGCAACTTCTTGAATGGCTAGCGGGATTGAATCTGTCCGACGAATCTTGAATTCAAATCAGTTGTCAGATCACCCACTAAGAAAGGCGGCTGTGATAGGGGCGGGAACAATGGGTAGTAGCATTGCGCAGGTCTTCGCTCAAGCCGGCTACAAAGTGGGCCTTGTCGATGTTCAGTTAGACATTTTGAAGAGTGCTCTAAGCCGCATAAGAGAGAACCTTTCCCTATTCGAAGATGAAAAACTCTTAGCCTCGGGAGAGACAGAGCAGGTTCTATCACGAATTGACGTAGACGTAGATCCATCAAAGGCGGTTTATGATGCTGATTTTGTTACCGAGGCAGTTACGGAAGACATAGGCGTGAAGAAACAGATTTTCAAAATGCTAGATGAACTTTGTCGAAAAGATGCGATTCTCGCATCAAACACATCTGGGCTAAGTATGTCTGAAATTGCCAAGGCTACCGCAATTCCTGGCAGAGTTATTGGGACAAATTGGTGGAACCCAGGTCACATAATTCCCCTAGTCGAAATCATGAGAGGAGAGAGCACGACCGAAGAGACCGTGAAACGAACCCGAAATGTGTTGAGCAGCATCGGAAAGAAGCCAATCGTAATTCTGAAACCTATTCAAGGTTTTATCGGTAACCGATTGCAAATCGCGTTGTTTAGAGAAGCTCTGAACCTATATGAGAATGGGGTGGCAACTATCGACGATATAGATACGGCGATCTCATTTGGACCCGGCTTCCGGTATCCTGTCCTTGGCCCGTTCAGGATTTCCGATTTTGGTGGCCTAGACATCTTCTACCATTTGTGTGGAGAACTTTTTGCAGGATTAGACAATTCCGAATGTCCCTCTGGAAACTTCAAGCGACTAGTTGAGAGCAATAAGATCGGCTTGAAATCGGGTGCAGGATTCTATGACTACACAGGCTTCAGTGAGGTCGACTTAGTCAAGGACCGGGACCGGCGACTATTGAAGATTCACCGAGCAATCTTAGAAGGCCAGTAAAGGCGTTACTCAAGAGAACCTTCCACGCGCAGATATATTCCAGATCGATTCCAAGTAGCCCTTCCTTATGCAGAGGAATTGATCATGTAGATTGATCGTAGTGCAACCGTGCATCGGTATCAATTCAACTCTATCTCCAAGTTTGGGCTGCGAGCCTATGGATTCTTGTTCCAGAAGTCCATGTTCCTCGTAAAGATGAACCAGTTTCGTTTTGGCAAGTTTAGGTTGTGACATTCCATATTCCGAACTAATTGCTTTCAATCCGGCATCGACAGTAAATTTCCCTGGGGCCGGTTTACTGATTACGGATGTTAGAAGGGTAACTGCGCAGTCGAATGGCATACCCATGTTCTTGAATTTCAAGTCCATCGTTGCGTATGTGCCAGGATGGATTTCTGAGATGCCTGGGTAAACGCCTGTTATGTCGTAGGTGCTAGTTCCACCGGCGCACACTTTTTGCACCTTCAAACCCGAATCTTCGAGAAGTTTCTTCATCTCGAGGTTCTTAGATAATGCCTCAAGGCAGAGGTTCTTTTTTTGGTCGTAGTCGTCGATTAGAACGCAATGTCCTTCGTAACCTAGGATTCCTAGAAAATTCAATCCGGGTTTACGGGTTACATGCTGAGCCAGAGTTACGGCGTTTTCTCCGGACTGAACTCCAGATCGGTGCATTCCAACATCAATTTCAACGAGTGCATTGATCACTACACCTTCCTGCTCTGCGGCCTTTGAGAGCTGATCAACGTTTTCTGCGTTATCGACAATTACGGTCATCTCACTATGATGGCCGAGTCGTGCGAGTCGTAGCACCTTACTCCAGCCGACAACTTGGTTCGTGATGAATATGTCATCTATACCAGACTCCACCATCACCTCAGCTTCACTCAGTTTCTGACATGCTACTCCTTCGGCACCAGCAGCGATCTGTTTGTGTGCGATTATAGGGCATTTGTGTGTCTTGATGTGTGGCCTCATTTTTGTCGGCTTGCCTCGAAAGAAATCTGCCATTCGAGTGATGTTTCTGTCCAAAATTTCCAAATCTAATAGCAGAGCCGGCGTATCTAGATCCTCAACTTTCATGCCACGCTCGTACAATTATCTTCAAATCCGCTAGGAATACCGAGCTCTACCATTTTACGTGTAGCGGAACAGACTCATTCTTTAAAATTCCTAGCTAGGGTAGATGAATTTCACCAGATGAAACCGTAACGGAATATCCGCCCACCTTGATATTGTCTGGAAAATTATCCAAAAGTCTCACCTGCACGTATAGTCTGCTCGGTCGTCCCATTTCAAACCCCTGTTCAATAGAGAAGTTTTGAAGGTTTTTCTTGGGCAGTAGGCTGAAGTTTGTTAGGTAAGCTCCCAGTCCACCTGCAGCGCTTCCGGCCGCAGCGTCCTCGTTGATTCCAATGCTGGGAACAAAAAAGCGGAGATGAGCCGACGCGTCACTTGTCACGGTTTCTAGTGTGAAGACTCCGACTCCGGTCAGACCGAACTCACTTTCGATTTGCCTTATACTAGAGGAGTCAGGCGCCCACCTTGAGAGAGATTGTAACTCGTTCAGTTGAATGAACAGCTGAGGGAGTCCAGTACTGATGATTTGGGGGGAAGAATCCCTGCTTAAGGTTCCTCTTTCTATTCGAAGCGCATCCAGTACGGTTTGGATTTGATCTTCTTTCAGTTTACTAATGGTCTGAGGTTTTCCTTGGTCCATGACTAGCTTAGGAGGATCTTGGTCGCGGATAATCTCAATAGGGATTACGCCCACACTGGTTTCATGTTTCAAAACTGACATGGCACCATTATGGTCCGAGAGGAACACGTGAGCCGCCCCAAGAACCGGATGGCCTGCGAACGGTATTTCCTTGTTTTGACTGAATATTCTGAGGCCGTAGTCGACTTGGCCCTTGGGGGGAATAATGAAAGATGTTTCCGGCGTTCCAAATTCTGCGGCAATTGCCTGCATTTCGGTGTCCGAGAGATTCTTAGCGTCAGAGACAACTGTCAAAGGGTTGCCCGTGAAAATCTTGTCAGTAAAGACATCAACATGCCTAACCAAAATAGATCTCATTAAGGCTCGAACCTTCTTGGCTGAGCACTGCCCCATGAGCCTTGCGTACGCTTAACACGAACGAATAGGCGATTTAATCGAGATATTCATCTCTTACCATATTGGGACAGTTAGGGGATATGCATTGTCGGAATTAGAAACACGCCTGAAGAGCTCCAGCGTTTGGTATCGTTTCCTAGATAAGCAGGAGACCGTTCACACGGCAGATGCTTCACGAGCGACTGGAATTGATCTGAACAGAATTACCAAGAACCTTGTGTGCAGAACCACTGACGGACGATACGCTTTGCTAGTGATCCCGGGAGATCGAAGGGTGAGTCTTCAAAGGGCTGCTCAAGCCTTGAACACTAGCAATGTTCAGTTACTTAATTTTCGCGAGGCTGAGGAAGTGAGCGGTTACCCACCAGGAGGCACACCCTCCGTCTGCCACAAAACACGCCTCGAGGTCGTAATCGATAAGCCTGTGTTGTCGCACGAGACCCTCTTCTGCGGGGGAGGAACCAGAACCAAACTACTTGAGCTGCGAACAGAGGATGTTCTCAGGTTAAGTCAGGCAATCTCGGCGGACATATCACTCACAGAGTCATCTAAGGCTCAAGCCTCATGACCTCATTACCAGTGAACGAGTCCTCAACTATTCCATTCGCAAGAACGCTCCAATTATCGCGCTAGGTAAACACAAACAAGCCCCAGGTGGTCCCGCTTCATCCCTGCGTGTGTCCAGATCGTACGGGGATTTGTAGAATGTCTCTTGCCTCTGCCGGTGTCGCTATTTCTTTGCCGAGTTCCTTAGCGATGCGTACTATCTTGGAAACCAATTCCACGTTCCTCTTCGCCAACACGCTCTTACTCAGGTAGATGTTGTCCTCCATCCCAACCCGAACATCCCCTCCCAGCGTAATTCCTAGGGTGAGTATGGGAAACTGAGCTTTTCCGATGGCTATTACGTTCCATCTCCAGCCCTGCACGAGGTTTCGCATGTGCAAGAGGTTTTCAGGTGTGGCAGAGATTCCCCCCGTCACGCCCATTACCAGCGAAATTCTTAGCGGTTCTCTGACCAAGTTTTTTTCGACGAGACGTCGTGCTAAACCGATGTGTCCTACATCGTAGCATTCCAACTCAGGCTTGACTCGTCTCTCAGCCATACGTCGAGCTATGCTCTCCACGACTTCTGGCGGGTTCATGAAGACGTTGTCGCCGAAAGTCATCGTAGCGACATTCAATGATGCGGATTCAGGGTTTAATTCGAGTGCAGTAAGTCGTTGTTCGAGGGACACGCCATATGGTCCTCCTCCACCGGTCGTAAGTTGGACTATCATGTCACACTTGTCTCTAATTCCCTCAAGAACTTCCCGGTACATGGTCACATCTGGTTTGGGAGCTTTTGTCTGTGGGTCGCGAACATGAATATGCGCTACTGAGGCTCCAGCTTCGTAAGCTTCCACTGCCTGTGTAGATATCTCTGAGGGAGAGATTGGCAAGTAGGGTGATTTTTGCCATTGCGGTCCAGAGCCAGTTGGAGCAACTGTTACGATAATCTTCTCATCAGGGCTCAGTTTTCTTTCACCAATACGCATCCAACCGACAATGCGTGCGTATCCGGTCTGGCTAACTCGCCGTTCCTGATTCTCAAGACGCAGTGTACGAACTATAACAGAATCAATGCCACGATGGGAGCAAGAGGGACCTTGTTGAGTCTTCGTAAACTGTCGAGCGAGGTAATGCTCTTGAACAGGGCACTGTTCCAGATAATGGTCGTTACGGAGCTGCTCGTAGTTCCGGGCTCCCGAATGCAGCTCGTGGGAAACGCATCGAACAACCCCCAATACGCCGTGTAGCTGTTTCCGCCTGTATCAGTCGCCGTCACGCTAACGACATAGGTACCTGCACTAACATAACCGTGAACTTGAGAATCAGTCACTAAGCTCTCCCACGTCACGGGTACGTCCAAAGTTGAGCCGTCCCCGAAATTCCAATGCAAATTCGTAATCCAGAAACCATTCGAAGACTTTGCATGAATCACGAGCTGGTACTGGCACGGGCCTTCCCCGAGGAAATAGGGGTAATCAAACCAAACTACCAACCCATTATTTCCAGCCCAAGAGAAAGAAGACTGAACCCGAGCCGATGAGCTAAAACCTATTGCAACTGAGGAAAACAGAACAGTCGTGACGAGGGCCATCGAGATCAGGTACGACCATGCCTTCACATTTTGCACTTCCTGAACAAGAATACGACCGAGAGTACCTTCGTCAGTAACCAATTCTTCCTGTAGACACTGAACGCAACGGTTCGACTTGCAGGAACGCCAGATGGCGCCAGTTGTGACCATGAGATTGGGTTCATCCAGACAAGAAGTTGACACAATACTCGGGGAAACGTAACAATTCTTTACAGACAATTTTCGCTGTGGATATATAAGCCGTAGACAACGATCACAGAAGCATGTTCATGACGATTACCACAGTCGTATGTATCCCCTTAGGAGTCCTAGAATGCAATATGGGCTCTCCCGACGTTAACAAGAATGGTGAAGTTTCACGGGAAATGAGAACAATTCATGAGCACTCAAAAGTTCTTGATGCCCACCTGTAATTCATGAGCAGAGTTATCCCGCGGATTGCAATATCCTTAAACTCTTCAAATCACCGGACTCATCGCATAATGGGACTCGCAAACATTTCGTGGAGTTTACTCGCTGATCAAGAGCACACAGGCACAGGTTATTACTGTTCGAAAAAGTAATCACTGACTGTGGGATGGCAACGTAAGCATGAAGATTCTGTTCGTCTGTACAGGCAACACCTGTCGAAGTCCAATGGCGGAGGGCATAGCTCGGCAGATGTTCGGGAATAAGATTCAGGTGGAAAGCGCCGGCACCCATGCTCACGTAAGAGATCCACCAGCCGCTAATGCGGTTAGAGTTCTCCAATCCAAGTACGGCGTGGACATTTCGTCACATCGTTCAAGGAGTGTGGATCATGTTCACATCGAAGATTTCGACTACATCGTCCCAATGGCTGATGATATTCATGACTACCTCAAATCGAACTTTCCTAGCCTAGGTGCAAAGTTGATGCCCTCATGGGAAATAGACGACCCGTACGGGGGCGACATGGAAACTTACGAGCTAACCGCCAGCAAAATCCGCCGGCACCTGCAAGAAATCTCCATCTTCCTCAAAATTAGAAAGAAATGACGATGCGAGTTCAAAGCTTGCCGACAACTATTCAGGCGAACCGCGTGCAAATTTACCTATTAGTAGAATCTCTTATCCAACTGGAAGGTTAGCGTAATCCACCATATGAACGAGGAGTTGTTCGCTTCCACCCCAAATGTACACGTCAACCCTCAACTGCCACGTGCCCACGGAGTTGGGAGCAGTACCGGTGTTGAGGAAGACTTGGTCAATGTATGACTGCGCGTAGCCCACCATGTAAGCTCTGGTTGAGAGAACATAGCCTGTGGAAATATCAGTCAGGTCAACTCGCATGCTATACGCGGTCAAATAAGGCGGCCAAACAACGCATGTCGCCTTGATGTGAGTCTTAACAATAACTTGTTGTCCTGGTGTGACGGAATTGGGGAAATCGTAGTTAACGCTCTGTACTAGGCAGGGAGGAAGTGCGGTCGCGTTGGGGAGGCTTACAATCAGCAGAGCAAACATGCCGAATAGCGGAAGGATCCTGCAACCAAATGATCCCAATGAAATCGAAGAATTAGCTGTATTCGAGGATTTAAGGGAATTCGGGTTTTTCGAGATTTATGGGGTCTATTCTGTAAGTACGGTTGAAGTATTTCCGTCGTATCCTTTTTGCGATGGATGAAATTTTGAGGTCGTATTCTGTTCGCACAAGAAGACGATACAAGGGAATATCTTTGGAAAGCCACAGAAGCAACAAAGTCTGGATGGCACCCGTATGAAATCCGTGCAGAAATTGGATTACCCGGTCATTGTACCTCCTCGATTATGTGTAATATGCAGGGAACAGGAACACGCCATAAGGAAGCTCTGGTCACAAGTGCAAGACCGCGCTCATCCAACCAATTTTACCTGGCATTGTCATGTTTGCGGTAAAGACATCCGCATTGCTGTCGATTAGCTACGGTTGAGATCATCGAGCTTGCAACCGTATTTCTGGCTTTGCGCAGAATGCGGTTGGAAGACTGAAGAATTCATGGACTCATGCCCGAATTGCGGAAACCGAATTTGGGGAAAAGTAAGCCGAATCCAAGAGAGAGAAGATCAAATCGAAACGAGTTACAACCTAAACCATAACCCAAGCCCGCACGGAAGCTTAACCCATTCAGTGTACCTAACACTGGTCTCAGAATTACTCAATTCGATCGAGTGTGGTGCATGCAGCGCTATCGTATGGAGGTCAGAAGGTAAATTCGATCAGCATGTCCTGAAGGATTGCCTCAAGAAACACTACGTTGAATCTCCGAGCTGCAATCCAAGCAAGAATTAAGCGAGATGGCCTTGACTACTTTGGTTCTATTGTTCTGTTGTCACGCAGGATAACAAAATTCTAAGCTAGTTCTTTCCTGTAAGTGCGTAAAGCTTCTTCGATTCGTCTGCGCTCTTGGGGGCTCCCCACTTCTCGATGGCTGCCCTTAGTTCCGGATGTGTTGCCGCATATTCTTCAATTGGAATCTGTTTCATTGCTGCTTCAATCGCTTGACGCATCGCCCTGCCGCCCGCTCGTGACCCGTTGGGATGTCCATGCACTGCTCCACCTGCGCCGATTATCGTATCCGGCCCGAAGGCGTCGAGCAGTAGTGGAACTAGGCCGGGGTGTGTTCCACCACCAAGTAGACAGGCAGTGGTTTTCTTTCCCTGCATTGCGCATTGGGTCTGTGCCATCACTTGGTAGTTGCTATCCTTCGTCGCGCCTATGAATTTCCCAAGATATGTGTACAACACCACAATATCTGCGCCAGAGAGTCTGATCATCTTCGCAAGTAGTGGGTGTGTAATGCCTCCCTTCTCGGCTGCTACCATGGTTCCGCTTGCGCATGGGTGATAGAGAATTGGAACCCGAATGCTAGGATCCTCAGCAAGCATTCTTAGCGGTCCAAACCCCACTGAGCTGTCCAGCATTAGGCTGTTCGCGCCAGATTGAACCGCCTTCTCCGCCTTCTCCAGAATCTTATCCGATCTCGTAGTGATGTTTAGAGAGTATAACGTCTTTTCTCCAGTTTCTGAATATTTCCTATCTACGATTTCCATGCATCTGCTCAACCTATCATATAACGGGTTAATTGCAATATCTCCGAGAAGCTCGTCATCTTTGATATGATCAACGCCGCCATATGCGGCGTCTTCGAATAACTTAACGTGCATGTCGGTTGTGTGACCCGTACATGGCTTGATCATTGTGTTCAGAATCGGCCTTTCCTTTATCCCCAAGTATTCGCGAATACCCGAAAGACCAAATTTTGGTCCCTTGAACTCGGAAAGATAGGACTTCGGGAAATTGAGGTTTAGTAACTTTATTGCGAAACCAGTGCTTTCAGAGACCCACCAAGAAATATTCCCTGCCACAGCAGCCAATAGTAATTCGAAGTCCGCGCTAAGGTTAGAGGTTGGGAATGCGATTTCAA
>DATIYC010000116.1:0-3162 GCA_035517955.1 Candidatus Acidiferrales bacterium
GGAGGATATGGAGACAGAAACCGTGCTGAGGCTGACCTCGCAAAATACTCGCGGCGTATGCATGACCTGCAATACCTATTGTACGCAGAAAACAGGCGGTCCCTTCTCATAATCCTACAAGGGATGGATGGGGCCGGAAAGGATGGCACGATAAACCATGTTCTTGCCGCAATGAACCCGCAAGGATGCAGAGTCTTTGCATTCAAAACGCCCTCGGTTGAGGAACTGGCTCATGATTTTCTTTGGCGTATCTCGCAGGCAACGCCACGTAAGGGGTATGTTTCAGTATTCAATAGATCCCATTACGAAGATGTGCTTGTTGCGCGAGTTCATAATCTGGTTCCCAAGAAAGTTTGGTCCAAACGCTACGACCAAATCAACGCCTTCGAAAAACACCTAGCTGACAACGGTACAGAGATACTGAAGTTCTATCTGCACATCGATAAAGACGAGCAACTCGCTAGGTTCAGACAGCGCTTAGCAGACCCTAAACGACAATGGAAGATCAGTGAATCAGATTTCACCGAACGGCAACACTGGAACAAGTACGAAAAAGCGTACGAGGAGGCAGTCAATAAATGCAGCACAGACTACGCACCATGGTACGTCATCCCCTCCAACCACAAATGGTTCCGAAACCTAGCAGTGTCCCAGATCATCGTTGAGAGCCTCGCATCGCTTGACATGAAGCTCCCCCCACCAACCGTCGACATCCAAGTAATCCAAAAGAAATACCACGCAATCCTAGCATAGAAGGCCCAGAGTATCCCAACTTTCACCTCATGCTTTCGGGCACTCCACGACGTTGAAGGTTGTCATTAGCGTTAGACCGATTCTTGCTTCGATTTGACGGTTTGTGTCAGTGATGCGCGGAGGGTTTAGACTCTGCCCGTAGGGGTTCCGATGTTCAATCCCCGAACAACTCGATCTTCGTTCTGATATTGGGCTTTTTCCGACTTCTAGCCTCGGGTTCTGATCGAAGGCACCAAAATACTGCCGAATTGTCGGTTTTCGAATGAACTCATTCTAAAAATAAAGTGAGAAGCGCGAAGATCAGAGTAGCGGTTCCAAGCTGACGAGAATGCATAAATTGGCACACACACATACACACACAGAGAGAGAAATCAATGGGTACTAAGAACATAGCCATATCAGATGAGGCGTATCAGATGCTCAAGGCCCTGAAGAAGTCTGGGGAAAGCTTCACGGATGTGATTGAGCGAGTTACGCGAAAAAGCTCTGTTATTGAACTCGCAGGAGTCCTTTCGAAGAGAGAAGTAGGAACTGTCGAAACACATGTGAAGGAATTAAGGAGACGAAGCTCGCGTAGGTTTGCTCAGATCACTAAAGCACTGGGATAGCATTGTTAGCCGACACGACGTTCATAATTGATGTGATGAGGAAAGACGAAGACGCCGTCGAAAAAGCTAGGGAGCTTTCAGACGCTTCGATTTCAATCCTCGTTGGAACTCCAACAATTTTCGAACTCTATGTTGGCGTCGGATTGAGTGTTAGGGCGAGTGAGGAGAAGGAGAAGGTTCTCAACGTATTGAAGTCTCTGCCTAACCTACCACTTGACGCCAGTTCTGCTTCGAAAGCGGGAACGATCTACGCTCAAAAGATTAGGGACGGATCAAAGATAGACCCTGAAGATGCCATGCTTGCTGGCATAGCTATCCAAAACAATGAAACCATCATAACCAGAAACAGGAGACACTTCGCAGGAATATCTGACCTGAAACTCGAACCCTACTAGGCCGACCTCAACGTGCCACAGCAGAAGCGCTAATGAACCCTGTAAGTTCAAGCTTGAACGTAGATTCAAAGCAATAGCGTGCTGCCTCGATAGCACGTTAGATTTTTCAGTACTTCCACTCTTATCGAAAAGGTAAGACTATTCCCTTCAAACCGCATGGATCAATGATTCGCAAACGGTCAAAGCCTTTCTCTCACGAAAAGCATAAGCGCTGAAAGAGCCTGCCTTGGAAACCAGACGGCGACGAGAGAATATCCAAACTCCCGTTTACACGTTTTCCTGTAGTTGCCTTTGAAATCATTCAAATTCGATGCGATGTATCAAGAACCGGGTCTTGCGATTGAAGATTCTCGTGGCGGGGGATGATTTGATCCCCTCCCGTCTTTTTCAAAAATATTTGGAACCTCGATTGCGAGGAACTATTGACCGGCTTGACTTCGAGTTGTATGATGTCGGACCGAACGAGAATTTTAGCAGAGAGCTGGGTGAGGTAAAGGAGTGTTGGGGTCGATCCGAGAACCTTGTCGAGCGAATGCATGGCGTTGAGGTACTCGTTGTGAACCACGCGCCTGTGACGGCGAGTGTCATTAGAGCTTCTAGCGAACTCAGAGTGATTGGGTGTTCACGGTCGGATCCGTCGAACGTGAACGTGGATGAGGCGACTAGGATGGGTGTGCCAGTGCTCTACACACCCGGTAGAAACGCGTTAGCGGTCGCAGAATACACCCTTGCCCTAATCCTCGCCTTGACAAGAAGGATTGTTGAGGCCGATCGATTCGTTCGAGGCGGAAACTGGAAATTAGACGGCCACGAGCTTCTGGATTCTACTCTGCCTGAACTTGCTGGAAAGACGATTGGAATAGTGGGGTTTGGCGAAGTAGGGTCTAGGGTTGGGGAGTTGGCGTCTGCTTTTGGAATGAAGATACTTGTGCACGATCCCTTTGTGGATGGAGAAAAGGTGCGTTCGATGAGGGGAAGGTTGGTTGAGTTGGATACGCTGATGAGTGAATCTGATGTGGTCACATTGCACGTTAGACTTCCTCCTTCGACGAAGACGAGGTTGATTCAGAAGGAACAGCTAGTCTTGATGAAGAATACAGCGTACCTTGTCAATACTTCGAGGTCTGCGGCTATCGATATGAGCGATCTCTGTGAAGCCTTGAGGGAGCGTAGAATCGCAGGACTCGCACTAGACGTATTCGACAGGGAGCCTATACAAATGAACGATCCTCTACTACAATTTGATAACCTAATAATCACACCACATATGGCTGGTATGTCGAATAATGTTCCAATTCAATCGTGCGAAATGATAGCGGACGGAATATCTGAATTTCTGCGCGGAAACCGACCAAAGTCTATCGCGAATCCGCAGACACTGGCCGGATTGCAAAAGACGGATTAAG
>DATIYC010000117.1:0-8106 GCA_035517955.1 Candidatus Acidiferrales bacterium
CCATGCCCGGTCACTACGCAAACCACCGTGTGCGTATTTCTCACACAAAGCTTACCCTTGTGCTTGATGAGCCCTGCTAGTGGAGTAGCACTCGCGGGCTCGGCGAAGATACCCTCATGATTCGCCAATAATCTCTGCGATCGTGATATCTCCCGATCTGTCACCGTGATGATGGCTCCGCCCGATTCGCGAGCGGCCATGAGAGCGCCTCGCCACCTTGCGGGTGCGCCAATACGGATGGCGCTCGCTAACGTTACAGGGTTCTTCCAGGACGATACCTCGTTAGAGTCATGCGCATAAGCATGAGCGATCGGAGCGGCGCCGGAAGCTTGTACACCGATCATTCTTGGTGCACTCTTGGCTATTCCTAGTTTGTTGAGTTCTTTGAAGCCTTTCCAGAGGGCGCAAATGTTGCCGGCGTTGCCGACGGGGAGGAATACGTAATCAGGAATTTTTCCGTTCAACTGTTCAAAGATCTCAAAAGCTATTGTCTTTTGACCTTCGAGCCTGTATGGATTTATTGAGTTGGCCAAGTATAACTCGCCCTTTGCAGTCATTCTTCTAGCTCGATCCAATGCGATGTCGAAGTTGCCGTCTACTTCTGTGATCTTCGCTCCATGAACGATTGCTTGAGTCAATTTTCCTTTCGCAATTCTTCCTTTTGGAATCAGAACTATGGCTTTGAGTCCAGCCTTTGCGGCGTACGCGGCCATTGATGCAGACGTGTTTCCTGTTGATGCGCAAAGTACAGCTCCGGCACCTATCTCCATGGCTCTTGTGATTGCAACGGTCATTCCTCTATCCTTGAATGATCCCGTCGGGTTTTGTCCCTCGTTCTTGAAGTAAAGCTCAGGAAGGTTGAGATCATATGAGAGGCGTCGTGACTTCGGTAGCCCTGTTCCACCCTCTGAAATAGTCACTATCCTTTCGTCAGAGGTTGGTAGTAGCTCAGAGTACCTCCAGACGGAGAGTGTATCCCGCCCAGCTATCGTTGATTGAAACTTCTCTCTCGTCTTCTCATAGTCGTAGGCTATGAAAAGTGGATCTCCACAATTCGAACACAGGTATGATTGGGATGTTGGGTATTTGCCTCCGCACTGGTGGCATTCGAAGAAATGCAGTTCACCGTTGCTTCGCATGTTCTGCATGCCCTCTGAGCAGCTCCTTTTTGAGAGGTCGCAAAGCTTACCTTATTGATAATTATGTATGTCTAGGCGTCGTTTAGCAATATGAAAAGTCGAGGGTGGTCTGAATGAATTCAGCACACGTTTGGAGATCGTCAATCGTTCTAGCGTTGCTATCCGGGTTGACGGTGAGCGTTTTTGTCCTGGGAAGTGGGCTCGGCGTTGCGGACGGGCAAGCAGTTGGCAACGTAGTTTCCTACAGGGTTACTGGAGCTCCTGACTATGCACACCCCGGCAACGAATCGTTTTGGAGCTCGATAAGTTGGACGGAGGTGCCACTAACCGCTTCTGTATCTCCAGGGGGCGGTCATACCCCTGATGTTCTGGTGAAGTCGGCGAACGATGGATTCAACATCTACGTTCTCTTCAAATGGAACGACTCAGTTGGGCCATCGTTTGGTTCTTCCACCGAGATGTATCAGGCCCCAAACGGAACGTTAGTGGCTCTAGACCCTGCAAGCACGGCTCAGGTTAAGCAGCTATTCTACAATTCCACCTACTACTATCCGGATAGGGTCGCGATGCTCTGGTTCCTTCCGCAAACCACAGGACGGCAACAATCTCCCGCTATGTCTCTCGGTTCAGACGGTGCAATTACCGGCGGCGCAGCCGAAATATGGCACTGGCAATCGTCACCGACCGATAACAACCCAAACGACACAGGTTTTCCAGGCGGTTACACAGATCCATCCGGCACCACTATCTTTCCAACAGACAACGTATCCTTCGCCGAGGACGACTTCACTAACACAACTGGATTTTACGTCATTGGGGGGAGCTTTGGAGCTGGAACACCAAACCTTGACCCATATGCGGACCCATTTGCAGTTCATGCTGGAACCTCGTTCTCAGATGGGAGCTGGACGGTTGAAATGGTTCGCGGCTTCACTCAATCTGACGCGTCTAGTTATCGGGTGCAGCTTACAACAGGTGCAAGCTACTATGTCGCATTTGCGGTCTGGAATGGGAAGTTGGGAGAATCATCAGAGATAAAATCCGTCTCGCAATGGTATACGCTGACGATCAGTGACCAAGCTCCTCCGATGTCCACCCAGCCGACTACTACACCAGCTGTCCAAGGCGGGGTATCGTTGGAACAGGCCGTAGCCACCGGCGCAGCGCTGCTGATCGTAGGCATCGTCATAGGGATTACAGTGAAGCCTAAGTCGAAACAATCAAAACAGGACTAGAGGTGGTCAAATGTCGAATGCTGAGAATCGCGAACAACATTGTCGCTCTGAGAAACCAAGACGAAATTTCCTGAGATACGCGATGGCGATTTCAGGGTTACTCGCTATTGGAGGAATTGCGGCGGTTTCAAGATCCATCACAAATCCCGCTCCGTCGGGGGCTGGAACTTCTGGCGTCGGCGTATTTCCCAAATTGAAAGTAGCTGAATTGAGCGACTTGAGTGTTGGTGTGCCTATCAGCTTCAATTATCCTCTTGACAACGAGCCGAATATTTTGGTAAAACTTGGCGCAGCGGCTGATGGTGGAGTGGGACCCGATGGCGACATCGTGGCCTTTAGTAGCATTTGTCAACACTTAGGCTGCATATACGGTTTCCAAAACATTGGAACATCTCCCGCCTGCAATCCTTCATATAGGGCCGATCGTCCGGTAGGATACTGTTGTTGTCACGGAACGATTTACGATTTGCTTCACGGAGCAAATGTGATTTCCGGTCCTTCACCTCGTCCTCAACCACAAGTGAAATTGGAAGTGGATAGTTCTGGCAATATCTTTGCAACCGGAATGGGGCCGCCCACAATCTTCGGCCACCAGACGGGCTCGAATGATGTTTCCGCGGATCTGCAGGGAGGAAATCCGGTAGGGTAACTGTCCGTGAGCAAAACAAAACCTGGCATATTATCCCGAGTTGCATCTTGGTTAGACTCTAGGCTTGGCCTCACTTATCCTCTGCTTCGCCCCGTCCCACGATATGCGATTAACCCGCTATATTGGCTCGGCGCACTAACTGTTGTAGCGTTCCTAATTCAAGGCATTACCGGTGTGATCATGATGCTGTACTACGTTCCTAGTCCTACCTCAGCATTTCAGTCAACCAAGTACATTTTCGACAGCGTCTATTACGGTAGATTTCTAGAGACCATCCACCTCTACACTGCCTATGCCATGATCATGCTTGCCTTCATGCACATGATGCGCGGATACTTCGTATCGGTTCACAAGAAGCCTAGAGAGATGATGTGGCTAGTTGGTATGGTGATGGGTTTCGTCACGCTAGGCTTCGGATTCACGGGATATCTTCTACCTTGGACGGTTGTTTCAAAGTCAGCGACAGATGTTGGAATTGGAATGATCGATGCCTTACCTGCTCAAGTGTCATCTTTCGTTAGTTTCCTGATCGTTGGCGCGGGCGGTGATGCCACTGAGCTTCTACGCTTCTATGATCTGCATGTGGTTGTGTTGCCCGCTGTTCTTCTCGTATTGCTTACTGCAAAAATGTACATGCTGGAAGCACATGGAATAGCGGAACCGTCTGCGGGAGCACCAAAAGAACCTGGGCGTACAATTCCGATCTTCCCGGATGTGACTGTCTACCTGCTCGGGCTCGCTGCAATGTTTGGTAGTGCTATGCTTCTGATCTCGGTGATTCTACCGCTCAATCTTCCACCACAGTATACTCCACAATTAGCTGCATTATACACTCCGCAACCCGATTGGTATTTCCTTTGGGTTTACCAAATATTGAAGATCGGAATCTTCGAAGGAAACGGACTACCAGTAGCGCTGTCCTTAGTGACGATACTTTTTCTTGTGCTCTTCTTCCTTCCCTTCATCGACAAAGGCAGTGAGAAGAGGATACTTAATCGACCTAAATTCGTAACCATTGGGTTGATTTTCGTCGCAGAGCTTCTTGTCCTGACATATTGGGGTTTGATCACGCCGGGCCAAGTGATTCCTACTGGGAGCGCACTCTTAGTGCTTGGGGGAACTGCAGTTATTGTGGCAGCTCTTTCGCTAGGCACTTACAGTGTCCTTCGGCGACGCGGACAACATGGTGATCTCGCGATCAGATCGAATTTGAAGACGGCTTCATTCTTGTTTCGAAGAGCAGCGACTCTGATCTTTCTTATAGCGGTAGGCTCATTCTCGATTGGAGCGTCATTGAATGGCTCGGTTAACCTTATCCTAAACAGAGGGAATGCGTGGAGCATCATTTGGCTGGTAATGTCCCTGATTTTGCTCGGCGTTACGATATTAGGGGCGACCGTTTTCATTTATCAACTAGAACTTAAATCGGGTTCGCTAAAACGCAGGGTACCATTATTCGATCTCGGATGATTCACAAATGACACCTAATGAGAAGACCGTCTCCCTACTTCTGCTCTTGCAGCTAATATCCTCAATCTTTCTTTGGACACTAAATGCGTTGGGGACTGTGAGCGGAGGCAAGTTTGCCACGTTTCTCGCAGTAGACATGCTAGCCCTCACTATGGTCGCATATACCTACACGCATGAGAAATGGGGTGAGATGGTTAGTCGCGTGTGGATGTTGGCAGGGTCAGTTGGTCTAATTGTCCTGCTGTTTGCAGGATTGTATTTTCCGTAGCCTCGGATAAGACGCGGGTCACTCGAGAGTGACCAGTTTTACGCTTTTCAATTTGTCTTCCTTTTGAAATTCGCGCACCATCGAGCCAATCTTCTTTCCGTCGCCCTCCAGCAGAAATAATTCGAGGCAGTTGTTGTGACTGATCTTGTTGTGGATATGCGTTCTCACGACATCATCGAATTCATGTTTGAGTTTGGTTATTGGTGCTTCGTTTGACTCGTCATGGGTCACAACAACGATAGCATTCACGTGTCCCGAGAGGGCGTCCTTATCCTTGGAATCCTCTATGAGGAGTCGCACAGCAGCTCTGACGAGTTCAGATCGCCCCGCAAAGCCCCCGGCCCTCTGGATTTGATTCATTTCGGTGATCATTGTTTCTGGAAAAGATAGGCTGACGATGGTCACGCGGAAATCAACTCGAAGTTAATAATTAATGCGAACATTCCACAAGTATGTTATTAACGTGTTGAGGGACTCGTTTTCGTACAAGCGACAATACTACGCAAGCTGTGGCATTCGATGGGAGCCTGTCTGATGGGCCTTGTGAGGTCTGATTTTCGGATAAGCGAAACGAGCTAGCAGGTAGAGAATAAACACGATACTCGTTATGAAGAAACTAACAGGGTACGGTTCATAAAACGCAACAAATAATCCGAGCCATGTTGCAGCTAGCGAGACGATTACGGAGATCGTTATTGCACGCCAAGGTTGGTTCGCTAGTCGTTGTGCAATCGCTGCTGGCGTGACCATTAACGAGAAAATCAACAGCACTCCTACTACCTGAACCGATATGGATGTCGCAAGAGCAACCAACAGCATGAAAACTATGCCGAGAGCGTGCATGTGTAATCCCTTCGCCTCAGCGACGTCCTCATCAAGTGAAGCGAATAACATTGGCCTATAGACTACTGCTACGATTAAGAGAATTACGACGCCGGCAAAAGCCGTGATGAGTACATCGGTGCTACTAATGCCCAGTATTTCACCGAAGAGAATTGAGTAAGCTTCGGTTGCGTAACCGGTATAGAGGCTAATGAACAGTACACCAAGCCCGAGCATGAATGCCAGCACCGTCCCAATTTGAACGTCCCGGTGAGAGGCGCGAGGACCCAGTACTGTCATGCCGATTCCACCCACGCTTGTGAAAAGAAGAAGACCAAATACTGGACTAACACCGATCAGCACGGCTCCAGCGGCACCAGCAAAACCGATATGAGATAGTGAATGAGCGGCAAACGATGAACGGCGTAGAACTACGAAGTAGCCAACGATTCCCGCAATGATTGCGACTAATGTTCCGGCTTCGAATGCGTGTTGCATAAACTGGTATTGGAACATCTCTTGCAGATCGAGAAGCAAGTTGACACTAAATGGCATGTTCTCCTATTCCTCGGTCATGTATCCTCGATTCCTATGATTGCGACATTTCCTCTGGAGTCCCGAATTACTTCAACGTGTACGTCGTATAACGCGGAGAGACGCTCTGAGGTTAGGACGTCTTGTGGTTTTCCAATCGCTACCTTGCCGTTTGCAATGTAAACTACTCTATCGAGATACGGTAGAAGCGGGTTAATGTCGTGCGCTACGAGAAGCGCTGTAACATTGCGCGATCGAACGACGTTATTGACAAGTTGAACTAGTTCTTTCGCTCTTCTGATGTCAAGGCTCGAAAGGGGCTCATCAAGCAACAGTATGTCGGGCTTGCTTACTAGGGCTTCAGCCAAGAAAATCCGCTGTAATTCTCCGCCTGACAAATCGCACAATGGTTGGCGAGCTAGGTCTGCAGCGCCGACTGCAGTTAATGCGTCTAGAGCAGCCTTTCGGCCGATCGTCGACGATAAGTGGAAGCCCCATAGGTGGCCGCAATATGCCAAATGTACTAGTTCCATGCATTCGATGTTCGTTTCGCTGTCAATTACGTGGCGCTGGGGAACGTAACCTATGCGCTCATTTCCTCGCCTGGGTGGTTCGTTGAATATTCTAATAGAGCCGCTGATGGGTTGTTGCAACCCCAACAATAATCGGAATAGCGTGGTCTTGCCTGCTCCGTTGGGGCCGATGATTGCAACTAGTTCTCCGCTATTGAAAGCGAAGTTGGCGTCCCGCCAGACACTTTTGTCTGGGTATCCAGCCGCTAGGTTGTCGGCGGTGACGATTGATGACTGGAGTGTGTCGACAGTTGGTGCGGATTGGATTGTCTTCATAGTCATTGGCCAAGAGCTTGAGCATTTAGTGCGTTCTGGAGAGATATCAGTTCCGCGTTCATCCAGACCTGGAACGATACGTCGGGCGGTTGTATTGTTTCTGTTACCGCGACGATTGGAATGCCCTTCGCCGCGGCCATAGCTTTGATGTTCTGAGTGAGCGGGGTTACAGTTTGAGCGTTGTATACTAGTACGCTCACATTTCCACTCTGAATTTGCTGTTGAAATTGTACCACGCTTTGCGCAGGCGGATCATTTCCTTCCGCAACAGCTTCCATGAATGCGGGAGGTGAGATGAGGTCGAGGCCAGTAGCGTTTGCTAGGTACTCAAAGATGCTTTCCGTTGAGGCTACTTTCGTACCTGCGAATTTTTGTCTGATCTCGCTGATGCGGCTATTGTATACGCCGAGTGATGAATTCAGGGCAGAGTATTGTTGGGTGTAGTAGGCGGTATCTGCGGGGTCAATTGAGAGTAAGTCTGAGTACATCGCCTTCACTGTTTCGTTTACGTAAGTCGGGCTGTACCAAAAGTGCGGGTTGTCGCCTTGCTTTTTTCCGAGAAGGTCTGCAACGTTCAATACTTTCTGATTTGGAGTATTGCTTGCCGCAATGAGTTTTAGCGCCCAGTCGTCGTATCCGGCCCCATTGACAACTACGAAGTTCGCGTTAGCGATTGCTTGCGCATTGACACTATTGCTCTCGTATTCGTGCGGGTCGGCGTTGGGATCAGTGACGATGCTCAACACTTGAGTATGTGTTCCCCCAAGCTGGGAGATGAGGCTACCCCAGAAATTCTCGCCAGCCACCACCTGTATCGTTGCAGGCGGACTGGTTGGACTAGTTGAAGTAGTTTGGACTGGTACTGTCGCGGATGGTTGATTGATGTAGTAGAAACCTGCAAGCGATGCCGCGACAACCACAATTACGACCAAAGCAACAGCGATTATTACAGTTCGATTTTGCATTCTTAATCCTCTTAGATTTAGTATGAGTCTCGTGTATAGTATGGCCAGATTAATAAGAATTCGTGAAAATATATTAACAAGAGCAAGCAACTAAACATACCTATTATGAATTTTGTCAGATGAAAATCATAATTAGAGATGCCCGTCAAACGTTACGCTGTGTAATTACAGATTGC
>DATIYC010000118.1:0-9925 GCA_035517955.1 Candidatus Acidiferrales bacterium
CCTCTTCGAGTTTCCATGTTCACCTCCCTGCCAATCACGAATGCTGCGGCAAACAAACCTGTAGCAGTAACACCAGGAGCAAGAAACTGAAAGTAGTTGAACGACACCATCCTCGTGTAAACCACTGCCATGATTAGCAAATCTGCAAGGTTCATGCTGATCAGACCAGCCATGGTGAATCTATACTTGAAGAAGACACGAAGATCGTGCTCGATTACCGCTACAACAGCATGCATAGTCGCTACCTCCACGTGCCCCCCTCGAGACTTCGCTCGTAGATTAGAACCCCGCAAACATTGAAGGTTGTAAGGAATAGAACCAGCACGATTACGGCTGTAGTCGGATTCGCTAGATACTGCGTGTTGAAGTTGAGTGACCATCGAAAGAGGTCTGAAGCGTAAGTCAATGGGTTAAACTGAGAAAGGATTGCAATTGGTTTTGGCATGAATGTTTGTGGATAAAGCGCTGAGCTTAGCCTTACGATGAATGCGTCCAGTGCTCCCATGATGATGTCGAACTTGTCACCAGACCTCAAGCCGACCGCGAGCGTAATGCTTAATCCTGAAACTCCGAACGTGAATCCGAATAACGCGACTAATGCCATTCCCACTCTTAACGGATCGGCGATGCCGATCAGGTACATGAATCCGGCAATAATCGGGGCCATGAAGAGTAGGCTTCGGATTCCACCTGCAAGCGATCTGCCAATCACTAACTCCTTTCTCGTTAGTGGTATGCTGAGAAGATACTCCGTGTAACCATCGTCGTTTTCGTCGTAAATCTCGTATCCCGTGAATATGGCTACTGAATACATTGTCATTACGATCACGCCCATCGCGTAGTACGTGTAGTAGTTCTGCATCACAGTAACGATTCGGGAGATCGCGAGACCAAAGATTCCAATTTGTACTATCGCGAAGAACCATCGCATCACTAGAATGCTCTTTTGCTGCATCATTGAGCGGAGGTCTCGCTCAATCACGAGATGAATTTTTTTCATGGAGTAGCACTGTCGGGTTCGTCGGCCTCTTCGAGAACTTCGCCCGTGTAATGGAAGAATACATCGTCTAGGGTTGGTTCCTTCATGTTAATTGATGCGATATCAACCGCCAGGTCGTTCAAACAACTCATAATTCTGGGAAGCATCTTTTCTGCTCTGTTCAGGTAAATGCGAAGATGCGACGGTTTCACCAAAGACAGTTCGACCACACCTGAAATCTGTTTCACTTGATGAAGCGTTTCATCCCTAATCGGGTTCTCAGTTCTGACGTCAATCACATCCCCACCGGGTATGCTGTCCTTCAAATTCCTCGGAGTGTCGAGTACGCGAAGTCTACCACGGTACACGATTGCAACGCGATCAGACAAGCGATCCGCCTCACCAAGCTCATTTGTTGCAAGTAGTATCGTCGAGCCTTCATCTCGAAGGGAACGAATCATATCCCATATCTGGTATTTGCCTGCAACATCAATTTGCGCTGTGGGTTCGTCGACTATTGCTACCTTCGGTCTTTGGATCATAATCTTCCCGACCTCGACACGCTTCTTCATGCCTCCGGACAGCTCGTGGGCGTACTTGTTACGTGCTTCCCATAGGTTGAGTTCTTTCAGCATACGTTCCGTTGCTTGTCTAGGATTACGAATGCCGCAGACCTTTCCATGCCAGTTCAATATTTGCCAAGGCGTATTGAACCAGAACAGTTTTGGTTCCTGAAAGGCGATTCCTATCATTTCCCGGACTTTGTACGGGTTTGCTCTAATGTCGTATCCCCCAACCTCTGCGGTCCCTTCAGTCGGTTTGATTATCGTCGATAGCATGAGTAACGTTGAACTCTTTCCTGCACCATTCGGACCGAGGATGCCGAGAATCTCCTTCTCCTGCGCCTCAAGGTTCAGGTGGTCCACTGCCAGGTTTTGACCATAACGTTTGGTCAACCCGACAATCTTGACAATTGCCACCTGAAACATTCTCCCAATGCGTAGGAAAGACTCAGGCGCATACTCGGGCATTTACGGATAGCGTCAGGTTGGTCGATCAATTTCTAACATCATTGGTAGTGCTTTGTTGGCGAGGTTATGCGCCAGTTCTTAAGCAACTCTCGACAAGAACAGATTCGAATCGAAGATGGAATACCGGCAATTGGGCCGAACCGATCTGCGTGTATCTACAGTGAGTTTTGGCGCATGGGCAATCGGCAGTGATTGGGGCGAGGTAGACGATTCAGTATCGCTTTCTGCGTTGAATCGCGCCATCGACCTAGGCGTCAACTTCATCGACACAGCAGACGTATACGGTGACGGAAGAAGTGAGAAACTAATCGGCAAGTTGCTCAAGGAACGAAAAGAGGAAATTTTCGTAGCAACCAAAGCTGGACAACGTCTCTCCCCTCATACCGCAGACGGATACAATCTCAGGAACTTGGAGTCATTCGTAGACCGAAGCCTATCCAATCTGGGCGTGAAATCCATCGATCTACTGCAACTTCACTGTCCACCAACTGAAGTCTTCTATCGACCTGAAGTCTTCAAGGCATTAGATCATTTGAAAGATATTGGAAAGATCAGATATTATGGGGTCAGTGTGGAGAAAATCAGCGAAGCGTTGAGGGCCACGGAGTATCAGGACGTACAAAGCGTGCAATTAATCTTCAACATGTTGCGACTAAGACCAGCAACAGACTTCTTTCCAATTGCTGAAGAGCGCAAAGTTGGGGTTCTTGCTCGTGTTCCACTGGCTAGCGGCCTATTGACGGGTAAGATCACCGCCGACACCCAATTCCCCAAGGAAGACCACCGAAACTACAATAGACATGGTGAAGCCTTCGACAAGGGTGAGACATTCTCCGGTGTTGACCTGGATAAGGGATTGGTCGCTGTTGCAGAGTACAGAAAACTCCTACCCGCAACCGTAACTATGGCCCAATTCGCTCTCCGATGGATCCTCAATCATCGAGCCGTCACATGCGTCATCCCAGGCGCAAAGACGCCGGACCAAGTTAGTGATAATGTCAAGGCTTCAACTATACCGGCCCTAGACGCAGATGCCATGAAGCGTGTTCAATCAGTTTACGATGAGCTCATCAAACCTGAGGTGCACAAGAACTGGTAGAAAGCTGGCTATGATCTTTTGCAAAGGTCTGGTTGGGGGACCAGAGCTGTTCATGTGACCTTCTCTAATTCAGCTGGCGGACGCGTAATCCTCTCAAACCCATTCGCCCTAATGATGTACGTATCCTCATCACGTAACCCTCCAACTTGCGGATGGTAAATTCCCGGTTCGATAGTGCAAACTACTCCTTCCTCCACCCTCACCTTCGAACCTGGAATGAAGAAAGGAGCTTCCTGATCCTCTAAACCCAATCCATGCCCTGCATGATGCGAGAACATCTCAGAGTAACCGGCAGCCTTAATCTCTTGAGCCACTGCCCCATAGACGTCGCTGCATGCTGTACCCGGCTTGAGAAGTGCTTCTGCTTTCTCCTTTGCTGTTTTGATGACCCCGAATAGATGCTTCTGTTTTTCATTCGGCTCACCAACAACGTAAGTTCTAGCTCCGTCCGCCCAATAGTTATTGTAAACTGCCTGAAGGTCTAGGATTATGGTATCCCCGCGCATGAATTTCCTGTCTGTCGGTGGTCCACCCACTTCTAAGGTTCTTGGACCAGAAATCCACGTGTCCCCGCGGGAGAATTCAAAGGGACCGTGCATCATAATTGACTCACTCATGACATCACGGCATAACTCTATCTCGGATACGCCAACCTTGACGTGTCTTTTAGCGGCCTCGTATGCTAACTCTAATCGTTTCGTCGCTTCTTTCAGGCTAGCTAATTCGTCAGTTCCTTTCGTTCTGCGGAGTTCGAGAATCTGTGAACTAATTTCGGTATACTTCACCTTCTGAACAACACTGGACAATGCGCTCGTGTATGTCTGTGGTAAATGCCAACTTTCCAAACCGATCGTTCTAACGCCTTTCAGCACTCGAGATGTCTTCAGGTATTTCGCGAACTCCTCAGCCACATAGCCAGGATACGCGATCATGCGTTTGTTCAAATTGTAATCTTCGTAAGTTTCAATCTCCCCATCATAGCATTTCTCCGCGTCAGTCACCCTTTGGCGACCCAAGAACAGTCGTGAGTCACCATGCTTTAGGAGTAAGAGTAGAGCTGTTTGTCTAGGCCAGAAGGTCGAGTATCCTGTGAAGTAGAACACATGTCTAGGGTCTGAGACGATTGCTGCCTCAACCCGTTTCCGTTGCATAATAATGGAAAATAGTTCCCGCCTCTGTCGCGCAGAATCTTTACTCTTCATTAATTACTTCCAGCTAATCCAAAGAAGTAACATTCGGATAAGAGTGTCTTGTGTTTAAGTTCGCGCCCCCCTTCCGTCAATTGTGGCCGTCGAAACAACTTCGTCTTTCCGGCAGAAGTTGATACGGTCCCATAGATCGATAAGTGTGCAAATGTGGTACGGGAAGAATTCGATTCGGTCACCTAATCCTACAGCAATTGGTCCCTGCTTCGACCTGAGTACAGTATGCTCCTCTGAAAATCCGACAACTTCACCGTTAACGTCCTGAACAGGAACGGGATAGCGACCATGATCGAATGCGAAACTCTTTGACCCAGCGTCAACAACCGCCTGATCATTAAATGGCTTGCTCATGACAGTTCCAGTTAACGTCACAGCACAATTTGCTTTAGGAACTCCTCGCTCCATTTGCATAACATCATTGTAAACATATGCGCCCGCTTGCAGTTCGGTGATGTCATCATACTCCACCCACACCGGTGTTGAGGCTGTTCCCCCAACTGATATGACATCGAATCCAATCCCCCTGGCTCTAACCTCTCGTACCGCATGTCTTAGGACGTTTCTTGAGGCTTCCACTATCCTTCTCCGTTCTTCATTATCCACCGGTTTCCAGCTATGACCGTCGTAGCCCATTATGCCAACGAAGTTCAGGTTAGGAGATTTGGTAACGACTTCGGCTAGGTCTGCCGCATGTTCGGCTAGTACTCCGCATCTGCGCATCCCAACATCCACATCAAGGTAGACTCCAACCTCGACTCCCCTCGATTTGGCCGATCTCGATAACTGCTCCACCCCTAACACGGAATCGACCGCGACCGATATCTTCGCTCCCTCGGCCAGCATCGCCAATCTATCTGTCTTCTGAGAACCGATCACTTCGTTGCTTACAAAAACGTCGCCAACCCCACCCCTCACCATCACCTCAGCTTCACTTGTCTTCTGGACGCACACTCCAACGGCGCCCGCTTCTATCTGCCATAATGCGACGGATGGAATTTTGTGAGTTTTCGAGTGAGGACGCAACTTCTTATCGTGGCTGTCCACGAGCTTCTGCATTCTAGCTATGTTGCCTTTGACGGTGTCCAAGTCTGCGGCTATGAATGGTGTGTCCAATTCGGACTTTCGCAAGTTCAGCACCGACGCCTACGTGGTTAAGCGGGGATTCAAAAGATTTCAGTCCACTCACGCAGATAGCACATGCGACGATCATTGCGTGATCGTCTTGGTATTGTGGCGAGAGGTTAAGAGAATCGGAGGACATTGGTCGGTTCTATGAAACCGGATATGGGTACGTATTATCCAATGTTAGACTTGCTAGCATCTAAATCTGCATCTCTCAGTTTCCTCTCACCCCAATGGACAAGCCTAGAGTCATGGAAGGCAAGTTGCAGGAAGAAAGTTCTCGAGTTACTCGCCTTTAACCCACCCGGCACTCCACTAGATTCGAAAGTAGAATCACTCCGGGAGACAGAACGTACAATTACGGAGGAGATTTCCTATGAGATGCCCTACGGCCCCAGAACTCACGGATTCTTCCTTTACCCAAAGAAGAGAAACGGAAAACTACCGGCAATTATCGCTCTACACGATCACGGAGAGTTCTTCTTCTATGGCAAGGAAAAGATAACGGAAATCCAAGATGAACCGGCGATTTTGACTGAGTATAAGCAGCGATACTACGGAGGGAGAAGCTGGGCTACGCAGTTAGCTGAACGAGGATTCGCGGTTCTGGCGGTTGACGTCTTCCTATGGGGAAGTAGACGAATTCTGATGGATTCCGTAAACGAGGAATTGCAGACCAAATTTCAGGGAGTAGACGAGTCTTCTGATGATTATGTTCGAAAATACAATGAGTTCTGGGCTAGTAGCGAGTGCCCCCTGATCGTGGACACGATACTGAATTCCGGCACGAGTTGGCCGGGAATCTTCGCTTACGAAGATCGACGTAGCGTGGACTACCTACTCACCCGTCCCGAAATCGACCCGGTAAGAATCGGGTGCGGCGGCTTATCGATGGGTGGACTCAGAACAATATTCCTCGCCGGTCTGGACCCACGAATAAGAGCAGCTTTCTGCGTCGGCTTCATGACCACCATGCGTGGAATACTACGGAACAAGATCAGGTGCCCGCCAGGACACGGCCTGCTCATGTACGTCCCCAACCTCTACTCCCAACTAGACTTACCAGACATAATCGCCATGCACGCACCTGCACCACTAATGGTGCAATACAACGAGGACGACGAACTCTTCACTCCGCAAGGACAGCTTGGCGCTGATCGCAAAATCGCCGATATCTACCGCAAAGCTGGGAAACCAGATGATTACGTTGGCAAATTCCAGCCTGGACCACACAAGTTTGACGTTTCAATGCAAGACGAAACTTTCGCCTGGCTAGAGAAACAGCTAGCGCTCGATTGACCATGCAGGATAAATTTACAGTCGAGATGTACGCCAAAGCCTTTATGGCTACTTTGGCGTTGTAGTTGCCAGAGCTTTTTCTAAGTAAGCTTTCGAGCGTGCGTAGACCTCATCCAATGTATCACGCATGCTGGGATTTCCTCCAATGTCCACTCCGAAAACGCCGTTGAAACCCTGTTTTGCTAGCGCTGTGAGCACGATTTTCCAGTCTATTAGGCCCTTCCCGAGCTCTAAGTGGTCTTCGCTAGTGTAATTTGAGTCACTGGCGTGGACGTAGAAGATTTTCTTTCCAAGCATCTCGGCAGCCTCGACTAAGTTTGTTCTTTGACAGGCAAAGTGGGCGGTTTCGTAGACTACGCCAAGGTTATTGCTGTTAACCCGGCGCAGGAGCGCATCTAACGCCCAAACACTTGGAAGCGTCTCCCAAACTCGTGGCTCTACGCATAGTCGAAGGCCGCAATTAGCTGCGAAGTCGTTACATTTGGCCACGGAGTCGACTAGGATGTTGTCGAAGAATTTCCAGTAATCGAACTTCGAATCTACTCGCATTTTCGGTGGCTGATACGCGTAGCTGAACTCCTTTGAGATGTCGTAGGGTTCCTCGACGTACAAAGGTGTATGGTATGAGTCAGCCTCAATCAGTTCCGTGCCCAAGAAGCTCGCAACTTCACAACCCAAATGAAAATTATCTAGCGCAACCTTTCGTTTCCCCTCATCTTGACTTACAATGTCGGGCAGGACCGGGACGAAGTTGGTTATCTTCAACCCCGCTTTCTCACAGCGCTTCTTAATCTCAGCCTTGTTCGCGTCGACAAGATTGAGTTGTTTACCTACACCCTCCATCTCAATCCATTCAAACCCCAGTCTTCGCGCGTCCTCGATTGCCCTAAAAATATCTTCTAATCCCATCACGTAACCATACTTCGTGATGGCGTACAACCAGCACAGTCCGATACGGTTTTTCAAAGCGACCGCTTTGAGTGTCGGTCAATAGTAAATATAAGACTGACTAGAGTCGCAGCGTGACAATAGCCAAGAGGATTGAAGTCCAGGTTAGCAAGTTCCATACTGAATTCAAGCCAAGGAATGCATGACATTTGACACGGAACACGGGTTGGAGTTGGAAAGGCCATCGACAGAATGTCTGGTAAGTTCGTTGTACTCTTCGACATAGATGGCACGCTTTTGTCAACCAGTGCGACGGAAGAGGACGAAGGTCGGCGCTATGTTGAGACTATTCGTGCGGTGGTTGGAAAGGAACCACGCGTGATTCCTTCACGTTTTGCTGGGATGGTTGATCCGCAGATTTGCAGAATTCTACTTACAGAACTCGGTTTAAGTGAGGAGGAAACCAGCCACTTCCTTCCAGAGGTGCTTAGGCGAATGGGTGAGGATTATCGCACGATGAGGAAGAGAATAGTTCTGAATTCGGGCGTAACAGGACTATTAGCCATCTTGGCTATGTCACCCATCCACGTTACGGGAGCACTAACGGGTAACCTCGTCGCCGTGGCAGACGAGAAGTTGAAGCGTGCTAGTATCCGAGACTATTTCCTGGAGCTATACTGTGCTGACAATTATTTCGACCGAACTAGACTAGTCGAAGACGCAGTGAGACAGTGCATGAGTAAGTATCATTTAGATGCGACCCAGAATGTGTTGATTGTGGGGGATACTCCACGAGACGTGGTCGCAGCGAACGCAGGCCACGCCACACCCATTGGTATAGCGGCTGGTGTCTACTCTTTTAATCAACTAGAGGAGGCTGGGGCAGCACACGTGTACCCTAACCTAGAACCAACGAAAGCGCTTTTGGAAGGGTTACGAGTATAATGCAAACGGTGTGAGTCGTCCGCTACCGGATCGAATGGCCAAATCGCAATGACAAACAGTGTTGGTAAAGGAAACAAAATTCTCAATAACCCCATCCTATTGAAGCGTCGCTGATTGCACAATGAACAGCCACCACATGCTAAGAGAGATACGTGAGCAACCTGAAGCTCTGAGAACCATCTTGAATGAAACGCGACCAAAAATTCGTGCCATGGCTGAGGCGATCTGGACATCTCATCACCCTGCAACGTTCTATCTTACCGGTTGCGGCTCCTCATATTACGCTGCCATGATTCCCGCCCACTGCTTCAGCTTCTCCTTAGGCTTGGACGGACGCGCTCTTCCCTCCTCAGAGTTCGTGTGGTACGCGCCAGGACCAAATGACTGCTCGCCAATCCTTGTTTCATTATCGCGATCTGGAAAGACTTCTGAATCTGTCGCAGCGATCAGGAAAGCCGTAAAACTACGAATACCTTCGATCGCGGTAACATCGGAATCCGCAAGCACAATGAGCGAAGAATGTGACTACTCTCTTGATACGGGGGTTCCAACTGATGAGAGTGTAATTATGACGAAAACCTTCACCGGCGGTGCACTCGCAGCAACGTTACTCGGAATCGAATTCGCAAGAGCTCAAGGAGAGACACCGATTCCGGAGGTGCTGGAACGTGAGTTATCAACGCTTCCAGAGGATGCGGATAGAGTTGTTTCGAGTGTCCAAGATCAGACGAAGAATCGAGCAGAGTCAACGAAAGCCAGTCGTTTCATATACCTAGGGTCAGGCGGCAATTACGGTTCTTGCTTAGAAGGCGCGTTGAAGCTTCGAGAAACCTCGTACGTGGCCTCAGAATGCTATCACCCAATGGAGTTCCGACATGGCCCGTTCGCCGAGTTGGAAGAGGGGATACAAGTAATTCCAGTAATACCCAAAGGCAAGAACATTCAGGAACAACTTGCCCTGCTAAAAGAGATGGCTGCAACAGGCGCCACCATCACACCAATCTCGAACGAACCGGAAGTGACTGAAACCTACAAGAACTCGATCGTGATGCCTGACTCCGTCGGTTCCGAACTGGCGCCAATCCTATACATGATCCCATTACAGCTATTCGCGTACTACTACGCGGTGAAGCAGGGTAGAAACCCAGACAAGCCACGAAACCTAACCAAGTTCGTCACAACCCAAATCAACCCCTAAACCTAACTCATTTCACGGGCGTTGAATCAAGCGATTTCACTGGAGTTTACGATTAGGCTCAACTATTTGCGAACGACGCAAGATTGAATGCGATAATTGCAAAACATGCGTCGGTGTACGCGCGAACGAACGACCGTGACTACTTCAAATCATGTTGAA